>NZ_JBYVYK010000017.1:0-98008 GCF_058148405.1 Mycobacterium sp. DHQP2018-32-09
GCGCGGGCCGGCGGCGCGTCCGGTAGCAGGGACGGCGCGGCGCGGACCCGCGACCACGGGCGGGGTGAGGCGCAACCGCAGCGCGCGGCCCGTCAGGTGCGCGCACCCCGGGTCCGCTCCGGGCAGGCGGGCGACCGTCGTTCCAGCGAAGCAGTGCATCATGGAGGCCGTCAACGCCAATCGGGCCGTGCGGCCCGCTCACTGGAAGGCCAGCGTTACGGGTGAACGACGCCGCTACATCGGGGCCTCGGGGGCAGGCGATATCGGTCGTGCTCGCCGGTGGTGGCACTGCGGGCCACGTCGAACCCGCGATGGCCGTGGCCGACGCCCTGGTGGCGCTGGCACCCGACACGCAGATCACGGCCTTGGGCACCCATCGCGGCCTGGAGACGCGGTTGGTGCCCGAACGCGGTTATGACTTGGAGTTGATCACCCCGGTCCCGCTGCCGCGCAAGCCGTCGGGCGACCTGCTGCGCCTTCCGATGCGCGTGCGCCGGGCCGTCCGCGAGACCAGGGCGGTGCTCGACGGCGTCCATGCCGACGTCGTGATCGGCTTCGGCGGCTACGTGGCGCTGCCCGCCTACCTCGCCGCCCGCGGGGGTGCGTGGCGCCGCCGGGCGATACCCGTCGTGGTGCACGAGGCCAACGCCAGTGCCGGATGGGCCAACAAGGTCGGTGCGCGCTCCGCGTGCCGCGTGCTCTCGGCCGTCCCGGAGCCCGGGCTGCGCGGGGTCGAGGTGGTGGGGGTGCCGGTGCGGGACACCATCACCGCCCTGGACCGCGCCGCGCTGCGGGCGCAGGCGCGCGCTCACTTCGGGTTCGCCGACGACGACCGGGTGCTGCTGGTGTTCGGCGGGTCGCAGGGTGCGCAGTCGATCAACCGCGCCGTCGCGGGTGCCGCCGCCGACCTGGCCGCGGCGGGCGTCGCCGTGCTGCACGCGCACGGCCCCAAGAACACCCTCGAGCTGCCCGCCGCCGCGGGCGCCCCGCCGTACGTGGCGGTGCCGTACCTGTCGCGCATGGACTTGGCGTATGCGGCCGCCGACCTGGCGATCTGCCGCTCGGGTGCCATGACGGTGGCGGAGGTGAGCGCGGTGGGGTTGCCCGCCGTGTACGTGCCGCTGCCGATCGGCAACGGGGAGCAGCGCCTCAACGCACGGCCGGTGGTCGACGCCGGTGGCGGACTGCTGGTCGACGACGCCGACCTGTCGCCGCGGTTCGTCGCCCAGACCGTGGCGACGCTGCTGTCCGACGACGACCGGTTGGCCGCGATGACGAGCGCCGCCGCGCGGGCGGGTCACCGGGACGCGGCTCGCCGGGTCGCCGAGATCGCGCTGGCGGTGGCCGGCGAGCGCCGCGCGGTGACGACGCGATGAGCGCGCCCGAGCTGCCCGACGAACTCCGGCGCGTGCACATGGTGGGCATCGGTGGCGCCGGCATGTCCGGCATCGCGCGGATCCTGCTCGATCGGGGTGCGGCGGTGTCCGGGTCGGATGCCAAGGAGTCGCGCGGTGTCGCCGCCCTGCGGGCCCGAGGCGCCACCGTCCGCATCGGGCACGACGCGACGGCTCTCGACGACCTCCCCGGCGGCCCCACGACCGTGGTGAGCACGCAGGCGGCGATCCCGCAGGACAACCCGGAACTGGTGGAAGCGCGGCGGCGCGACATCCCGGTGGTGATGCGGCCGGTGGTGCTGGCCAAGCTCATGGCCGGCTACACGACGGTGCTGGTGACCGGCACGCACGGCAAGACCACGACGACGTCGATGATCGTCGTCGCGTTGCAGCACGGTGGTCTCGACCCGTCGTTCGCGATCGGCGGCGACCTGGGTCAGGCCGGCACCAACGCCCACCACGGCAGCGGGCATCACTTCGTGGCGGAGGCCGACGAGAGTGACGGCTCGCTGCTGCAGTACGCGCCCGACGTGGCGGTGGTGACCAACGTCGAGGCCGACCACCTCGACTTCTTCGGAACGCCCGAGGCCTACGCGGCGGTGTTCGACGACTTCGTCGCACGGCTGAAACCGGGCGGGGTGCTGGTGGCGTGTGTCGACGATCCCGGCGCGGCCGCGGTGGCGCGGCGCGCCACCGAGCGCGGCGTGACGGTGCTGCGCTACGGCAGCGGCGACGATCCGGCGCTGGCCGGTGCGCTCCTGCAGTGGGAGCAGCAGGGCACCGGCGGCGTCGCCACGGTGCGGTTCGCCGGCGAGAGCGTGCCGCGGGCGATCCGGCTCGCGGTGCCCGGCAGGCACATGGCGCTCAATGCGGTGGCGGCCGCGCTGGCGGCGGTCGCGGCGGGCGCCGACGTGGCGTCGGTGGTCGACGGGCTGGCCGGCTTCGAGGGCACGCGTCGCCGGTTCGAGGCGGTGGGCACGGCGGCCGGGGTACGGGTGTTCGACGACTACGCCCACCATCCCACCGAGGTGCGCGTGAACCTGGAGGCGCTGCGGTCGGTCGCCGGCGACGGCCGTTCGATCGTGGTGTTCCAGCCGCACCTGTACTCGCGCACGGAGACGTTCGCCGACCAGTTCGCCGCCGCGCTGTCGGTGGCGGACGAGGTGTTCGTGCTGGACGTCTACGCCGCGCGCGAGCAACCCATCGCCGGCGTCAGCGGCGGCTCGATCGCCGAGCACGTGAGCGCGCGCTGTCACTACGTGCCGGACTTCTCGGCCGTGGCGGACCGGGTGGCGGCCGCGGCGCATCCCGGCGACGTGGTGGTGACGATGGGCGCCGGCGACGTGACGCTGCTGGGGCGGGAGATCCTGGCGGCGCTGACCGAGCGCGCCATGCGGCGATGACGGGTCCGAGGGAACCCGGCGACGACGCGACCGTCGACGAGCCGGTCGACATCGCGGCCGCCGGCGCCGGGGGGACCGACCCCGGCGCGCCCGACCCCGGGACGGGTGACCCGGCGGCTGCGGACGCGGCCGATCCAGGGCCCGCGGGGGAGTCGGGGCCCGCGGGGGAGTCGGGGGCAGCGAGCGAGGCGGCCGAGGCGGGCGACGCGGCCGACGAGGAGGACTTCGAGGGCCCCCGGCGACGGGCTCGTCGCGAACGTGAGGAGCGCCGCGCCGCGCAGGCCAGGGCCGTCGCGATCGAGAACGCCCGGCGGGAGGCCAAGCGCAAGGCTGCGGGCATCACGACCGCGGAGCCGAAACGCCCTGCGCGCGGGCTGATCCGGGGTCTGAAGGCCCTGATGTGGACGGCGGTGGTGAGCGTCGTCGTCGTGGGCGGCGGGCTGCTGTTGTACTTCACGCCGATCATGTCGGCGCGCGACGTGGTGATCACCGGCCTGGTCGAGATCCCGCAGGCGGAGGTGGAGCAGGCGGCCGCGATCGCTCCGGACACGCCGCTGCTGCAGATCGACACCGACGCCGTCGCCGAGCGCGTGGCGACGATTCGGCGCGTCGCGAGCGCGCGGGTGCAGCGGGAGTACCCGTCGACGCTGCGCATCACGGTGGTGGAGCGTGTGCCGGTGGCCATGAAGGACTATCCGGACGGTCCGCACCTGTTCGACCGGGACGGCGTCGACTTCGCCACGGGCGCACCGCCCCCGGGGCTGCCGTACCTCGACGTGGACGATCCGGGGCCCAACAGCGCGCCGACGCGGGCGGCGCTGCAGGTGCTGTCGTCGCTGCGGCCGGAGGTGGCCGGGCAGGTGAGCCGTATCGCCGCGCCATCGGTGGCGTCGATCACGCTGAAGTTGTTCGACGGTCGGGACGTGGTGTGGGGGACCACCGATCGCACGGAGGAGAAGGCGCTCAAGTTGGGGGCGCTGTTGACCCAGCCGGGGCACACCTACGACGTGTCGAGTCCGGACCTGCCCACGGTCAAGTGATCGTGGTGGCCGCGTGCTCGTCGGCCGCCGCGCCGAAACGGGCGCGACACGAGAATTCGCACGCGACTTTCGGCGCGCCTGCGCGCACCGTCCGGCAAGTGGCCCTACCGTTCTGGTTGCGCGGAACTACTTGACATAACTATAACCCTATGGTTGAGGTTGAGGGTTTCGGGCACCCATGTAGGCAATGAGGGAGGAAGGCGACCCATGACGCCCCCGCACAACTATCTCGCCGTCATCAAGGTGGTCGGCATCGGTGGCGGCGGCGTGAATGCCGTCAACCGCATGATCGAACAGGGCCTCAAGGGCGTCGAGTTCATCGCGATCAACACCGACGCCCAGGCGCTGTTGATGAGCGATGCCGACGTCAAGCTCGACGTCGGCCGCGACTCCACCAGGGGTCTCGGCGCAGGCGCCGACCCCGAGGTCGGACGCAAGGCCGCCGAGGACGCCAAGGACGACATCGAGGAGCTGCTCCGCGGCGCCGACATGGTGTTCGTCACCGCGGGCGAGGGCGGTGGCACCGGCACCGGTGGCGCGCCCGTCGTCGCGACCATCGCGCGCAAGCTCGGTGCGCTGACCGTCGGCGTCGTCACGCGACCGTTCTCGTTCGAGGGCAAGCGCCGGTCGAACCAGGCCGAGAACGGCATCACCGCGCTGCGCGAGAGCTGCGACACGCTCATCGTCATCCCCAACGACCGGCTGCTGCAGATGGGCGACGCCGCGGTGTCGCTGATGGACGCGTTCCGCAGTGCCGACGAGGTGCTGCTCAACGGCGTGCAGGGCATCACCGACCTGATCACGACCCCCGGTCTGATCAACGTCGACTTCGCCGACGTCAAGGGCGTCATGAGCGGAGCGGGTACCGCGCTCATGGGCATCGGCTCGGCGCGCGGTGACGGCCGGGCGTTGAAGGCCGCCGAGATCGCGATCAACTCGCCGCTGCTGGAAGCGTCGATGGAGGGCGCCCAGGGCGTGCTGCTGTCGGTCGCCGGCGGGAGCGATCTGGGGCTGTTCGAGATCAACGAGGCCGCCTCGCTGGTGCAGGATGCCGCCCACCAGGACGCCAACATCATCTTCGGCACCGTCATCGACGACTCGCTGGGCGACGAGGTGCGCGTCACGGTCATCGCGGCCGGCTTCGACTCGACGGGCCCCAGCCGCAAGCCGGTCGCCGGCGCGGCGCCCGGTGCGGGCAACATCGCGCAGGGTCGTGCGGGCAAGGTGTCCTCACCGTTCGGCGAGTCGAACGATCCCGCGAGCGTGCCGGTGCACACCAACGGCGCGACGGTGAGCATCGGTGGCGGCGGAGACGACGGCATCGCCGACGACGACGTCGACGTGCCGCCGTTCATGCGGCACTGACCGCAGCGGTGAGCGTCCGCATTCGCCGCGTCACGACGACCCGGGCGGGCGGGGTGTCCAAACCGCCGTACGACGCGTTCAACCTGGGCGACCACGTGGGTGACGATCCGGCCGCCGTCGCCGCCAACCGGCGGCGGCTGGCGCGTTCCACGGGTCTGGGTGACGACGGGGTGCGGTGGATGCACCAGGTGCACTCCGACCGCGTGGTGGAGGTCGACGGGCCGGGCCCCACGGTCGCCGATGCCGATGCGATGGTGACGACGACCCGTCGACTGGCCCTCGCGGTGTTGAGCGCCGACTGCGTGCCGGTGCTGCTGGCCGACGCGCGCGCCGGGGTGATCGGCGCGGTGCATGCGGGCCGGGTGGGCGCTCAGCACGGCGTCGTGGTGCGCACGGTCGAGGCGATGGTGCGGCTGGGAGCCGCCGTCGCCGACGTGTCGGTGCTGCTCGGTCCTGCGGTCAGCGGCGCCAAGTACGAGGTGCCCGCGGCGATGGCCGACGAGGTGGAGGCGGCGCTGCCGGGCAGCCGGACGACGACCGAGCGCGGCACGCCCGGCCTGGACATCCGGGCGGGCCTGGCGCGGCAGCTGCGCGACCTGGGGGTGACCGCGGTGGACGTGGATCCGCGCTGCACGGTGAGCGATCCGACGCTGTTCAGTCATCGGCGGGGCGCGCCGACGGGGCGGCTGGCTTCATTGGTGTGGATGGAATGACCGCCCGGGCAGACGAACTGGCGACCGCGCTGGCGGGCTTGCGGGAGCGCCTCGCCCGGGCGACCCGGGCCGCCGGGCGCCCCGACGGCGACGTGGAATTGCTTCCGGTGACGAAATTCTTTCCGGCGTCCGACGTCGTCGAGTTGTATCGCTTGGGGTGTCGCGCATTCGGCGAATCGCGTGAGCAAGAGGCGTCGAAGAAGATCCTCGAGGTGCGGCACGAGGTGACTCCGGATTCGCCGGATTCGGCGCTGGACGAGGCGTCGCGAATTCGCTGGCACATGGTGGGGCGCATTCAGCGCAACAAGGCGCGCGCGGTTGCGGCGTGGGCGCACACCGCGCACTCGGTCGATTCGGCTGCGCTGGTCGCCGCGCTCGGCAGGGGAGCGGTGGCGGCATTGGCCGACGGGGCCCGGGCCGAGCCGCTGCGCATCTTCGTGCAGGTGAGTCTGGACGGTGATCCGGGGCGCAGTGGCGTCGACGTGGCGGACACCGCGCTGCTCGACGACGTGTGCGGTGCGGCCGATTCCACCGAGGGTCTGGAATTCGTTGGCTTGATGGCCATTCCGCCGCTGGACGTCGATGCCGGCGACGCGTTCGCGCGGTTGGCGGCCGAACGCGACCGCGTGCAGCGGTCGTTCGGGCAGCGGCTGGGGCTGTCGGCGGGGATGTCCGGGGACCTCGAGGTGGCGGTGCAACACGGCTCCACGTGTGTGCGTGTCGGAACCGCGCTCATGGGGCAACGCCCGCTAACGTCACCCTGAGTAGTCACACGAGTCACACCTTCATCACAGACATCACGAACCACAGTCATCAGAAGGGTCCTTAGATGAGCACGTTGCACAAGGTCAAGGCCTACTTCGGTATGGCACCGATGGACGATTACGAAGACGAGTACTACGAGGACGAGGAGCGCGCTGCGCGCCCCTACCCCCGCCGGGCCCGCGAGGAGCGCTTCGAGGACGAGTCGTACGGCCGGATGGAGCCCCGTGGCTACGAAGAGCGCTTGGGTGCAAGGGAATTCGAGCGTGAGTTCGGACGCGAGATGGACCCCGCGCCGGCCGCGTACCGCGGTGCCGGCTATGCCGACGAGGCCCCCTTCCGCGGTGCCCGCCGCGAGTTCGAGCGGCCGCGCTTCAACACCCTGCGCGGGGCGACCCGTGGTGCGGTCGCCATGGAGCCCCGGCGCATGGCCGAACTGTTCGAGGCCGGCAGCCCGCTGGCCAAGATCATGACGTTGCGCCCCAAGGATTACAGCGAAGCCCGCACCATCGGCGAACGCTTCCGGGACGGCACCCCGGTCATCATGGACCTGGTCTCGATGGACAACGCCGACGCCAAGCGCCTCGTGGACTTCGCCGCCGGGCTCGCCTTCGCCCTGCGTGGTTCGTTCGACAAGGTGGCCACCAAGGTGTTCCTGCTCTCACCGGCCGACGTCGACGTCAGCGCCGAGGAGCGGCGCCGGATCGCCGAAGCCGGCTTCTACGCCTACCAGTAGCCCCGTCTCCACCGCTCACGCAGTACGGAGCCCACGCGGGCGGGACGGGTAGGCTGACAGCCGAACCCCGTCGCGGTACTCCGGTCCCGCGCGCGTGTCACCATCTCCCACACTGCACCCGAGTGAGGTCGCCCCGTTGGCGCTGTTCTTCCAAGTTCTCGGCTTCGCGCTGTTCGTCTTCTGGCTGTTGTTGATCGCCAGGGTCGTCGTGGAGTTCATCCGTTCGTTCAGTAGGGATTGGCGTCCCAGCGGCGCCACCGTGGTGGTCCTGGAGATCATCTTGACCCTCACCGACCCGCCCGTGAAGTTGCTGCGCCGGCTCATCCCGCAGCTCACGATAGGTGCGGTGCGTTTCGACCTGTCGATCATGGTGTTGTTGCTGCTGGCGTTCATCGGCATGCAGTTGGCGTTCGGAGCGGCCGTCTAGGAGTGGGCATTTCGCTTTGCCAGGCGGATTATCACGCGGATTATCAATTGAACGATGAATTGCACCAATGTAATTCGGTTCCAATTCGCGACCTCATATGCAACCGCCGGGTCCACTGTGACAGGATGGACGCCAGTTACTACCACCATGGCTTTACACTTTGAAACCGGTTGACGGTCCAGACTCCAAGGGGGCAGACAATGCCGCTCACACCCGCCGACGTTCACAATGTCGCATTCAGCAAGCCGCCCATCGGCAAGCGTGGCTACAACGAGGATGAGGTCGACGCGTTCCTCGACCTCGTCGAGAACGAGCTGAGCCGCCTCATCGAGGAGAACGCCGACCTGCGCCAGCGCGTGGGGGAGCTGGATTCCGAACTCGCCGCGGCCCGTTCCGGCGGCGGCGCGCAGGCCGCGCCCGTCTACCAGGAGCCCGAGCGCGAGCCCGAGCCCGAGCCGGTCGCCCCCCAGCAGCAGCCGGCCTACCAGGCACCCACGCCCGCGCAGAGCGAGGAGTCCGCGATGCGGGCGGCCAAGGTGCTCAGCCTCGCCCAGGAGACCGCCGACCGTCTCACCGGCACCGCCAAGGCGGAGTCGGACAAGATGCTCTCGGATGCGCGCACCCAGGCCGACATGATGGTGAGCGAGGCCCGCCAGAAGGCCGAGGCCACCATCGCCGATGCCAAGCAGCGCTCGGACGCCATGCTGCTCGACGCCCAGACGCGCTCGGAGACCCAGCTGCGTCAGGCGCAGGAGAAGGCCGACGCCCTGCAGGCCGACGCCGAACGCAAGCACTCCGAGATCATGGGCACCATCAACCAGCAGCGCACCGTGCTGGAAGGCCGCCTGGAGCAGCTGCGCACCTTCGAGCGCGAGTACCGCACCCGCCTCAAGACCTACCTGGAATCGCAGCTGGAGGAGTTGGGCCAGCGCGGCTCCGCCGCTCCCGTCGACTCGACCGCGGGCAACGACGGCGGCTTCAACCAGTTCAACCGGGGCAATAACTAACCGATCGGCCCAACCGTGCTCATCGTCGCGCTCGTCCTCGCCGTCATCGGGTTGGCCGCGCTCGTCACGGCGGTCGTGACGAGCAACGAGCTGATCGCGTGGGTGTGCATCGGAGCCAGCGTCATCGGGGTCGTGCTCCTCATCGTTGACGCCCTGCGCGACCGCTCGCGCGACGCCGGTGACGGCACGTCGGACACCGGCGAGGGCACCGACGACGCCGACGGGGTGCCCGGCGACGACGCCCACACGGCCGTCATCGCCACCCCGCCGGTGGACTATCCGGACGACGACGCCGGTCGCGACACCGAGGCGCAGACCTCGGCCATCGCCGTGCACCCGGAACCGGAGACCGGTTCCGAGCCCGATTCCGAGCCCGATTCCGAACCCGGTTTCGAGGGCGAGTCCGAGGTGACCGCCGAGGCCGCCGCCGACGAGGCCACGGACACGGCGGCCGATGGGGAGAACCGGGCGGCCGCCGACCCCTCGCCCGACGCCGAGACGACGAAGCGGGACTAGCCGGTCGTTCACGATCACCGACTGGTTGGAGCGCCGGCCCTCTTCCCGGAGGCCAGATCACCAACTGGCCCACGACCTTTCACGTCGCCGACGAGGACGGCATCGTTGACGTGATCGAGCGCCACCGGTCGCCGGCCTAGGGTCGGAACGCGAGACCGGCCAGCACGAAGTCCGCGACCGTGCGGTGCCACAACGCGTAGGGCCGCAGCATGAAGTGGCCGCCCCCCGGCACCGGCACCCAGTGGGCGTCCACGCCGCGAGACCGCGCACGGTCGGTCTGAGACCGTGCCGCGACCGGATCGGTCCACGTGTCGGCCGAGCCGTGCATCACGAGCAGCCGCCGTCCCGCGGGGATCAGGTCGGCATCACCCTGCGGCCACCACGGGGCCAGCGCGGCGACGGCACCCACGTCCCGTGCGAGGTGGGCAGCCACCCGGCCGCCCATCGAATGGCCCACCACCACCAGCCGTTCGGCGGGCAGCCGGTCACGCAGCTCGGCCAGCGCGCGCCGGGCATCGGTCACGGCGTCGAGGCGGTCGGCGTTCCACCCCCGCAGCCGGTAGCGGACCAGCCGCACCTCGACGCGGGGACCCAGCCGCCGGCGCAGCGCCCCGGCCAGCAGGTTCACCCGGACGTTGGCCAGCTGCCACGGCCGAGACGCCGCGGTGCTGACGGGCTTGCCGCCGGGCAACACCAGCACGGCCGCGTCGATGGAGGTTCTCACCCCGGTGATTCGGAACCGATCGCGCTCCGGTTTGGCGCGCGCACCCATCCGCGCGCCGCACGGCGACGAATCATGGACGTGGGAATCGAAACCGAGTGCCTCGTCGACCACCCCCTCGAAGACGTCTTCGCCTGGCACGCCAGGCCAGGGGCGATGCGCCGGCTGGTGCCGCCGTGGCAGCCCATGTCGGTCATCGCCGAGGCGGACTCGCTGGCCGACGGCCAGGCGGTGTTGGGCCTCCCGGGTGGCCTGCGCTGGATCGCGCAGCACGACGCGGAGGCCTACGACCCGCCACATCGGTTCGTCGACGAGCTGTCGTCGTCCGGGCTGCGGTCCCTGCCGCCCCGGATCATCGGGTATTGGCGGCACACGCACGGCTTCGCCGAGGGCCCGACGCCGGGAACCACCTGGGTCCGCGACCGGGTCGAGACGACGGTCCCCGGGGCCGCGCTGCGGTCCACGTTCGACTACCGGCATCGCCAGTTGGCCGACGACCTGGCGGCCCATCGCGACGCGGCCGCTGCGGGCGCCGGCTCCATGACGATCGCGGTCACCGGGGCGTCGGGTCTGGTGGGCACGGCGCTGTGTGCGCTGCTGAGCACCGGCGGCCACCGCGTGGTGCGGCTGGTCCGGCACCCGTCGACGAATGCTTTTGAGCGGCAGTGGAATCCGGATGAGCCCGCAGCGGATCTGCTCGACGGCGTCGACGCGGTGGTGCACTTGGCGGGCGCCTCGATCGCGGGCCGGTTCACCGAGGCGCATCGGCGAGCCATCCGGGACAGCCGCATCGAACCCACCCGCAAACTCGCCGAGCTGGCGGCCCGCACCGGCGGCCCGGCGACGTTCGTCAGCGCCTCGGCCATCGGGTTCTACGGCTACGACCGCGGCGACGAGCAACTCACCGAGGACTCCGGGCGCGGCACCGGGTTCCTGGCCGACGTCGTCGCGGACTGGGAGGCGGCCACGGCACCCGCCGCAAACGCCGGGCTGCGCACCGTCGCGGTGCGTACCGGCATCGTTCAGGCCGCCGCGGGCGGCACGCTACGACTGCTGCATCCGCTGTTCAGTGCCGGGCTGGGCGGCCGCCTCGGTAGCGGCAGGCAGTGGTTGTCGTGGATCGGCATCGACGACCTGCTCGACGTGTACTACCGGGCGCTGTGGGACGACCGGGTCCGCGGACCGGTCAACGCCGTGGCACCCCACCCCGTGCGCAACGACGAGTACACCAGGGTGCTGGCGTCGGTGCTGCACCGGCCAGCGGTGCTGCCGGTGCCGTCGTTCGGGCCCCGGTTGCTGCTGGGCTCCCAGGGGGTCCGCGAACTCGCCGAGGCCGACCAGCGCGTCGTCGCCGCAGCGCTCGACGGTCTGGGGCACCGCTTCCGGCACCCGGACCTGCGGGCTGCGCTGGCCCATCAGCTGGGTCGCGCCGCCTCCACGTGATCGAGGAAGCCGCGTACCAGCAGGCGTAGCCGCGACCGCGCGTCCGACTCCACGTCCCGCGTGGTCGCACGCATCTGGTCGGCGTCGAGACCCAGCGCCTCGAGGTCTTGGGGATCGTTGGCCAGCCAGGCGTCCAGCAGCGGCGCATCCAGCTCGGGATGGAACTGCAGCCCGACGCTGCGGCCGATCACGAACCCCTGGGAGGCGCGCACGTTGCGGGCCACCTCGACGGCCCCCGGCGGGGGATCGAAACGGTCGAAGTGCCATTGGAACCACGGCCCCGGGGGCACCAGCGACGGCCGGTCGCTGGTGACGTCGAACCACCCGACCTCCGGGGCCTGCGAGCGCGTCACCGTCCCGCCGAACGCCTGTGCCACCAGCTGCCCGCCGAAGCACACCCCAAGCACGCCCACGCCAGCGGCGTCGGCGGCTCTGATCAGTGCCATCTCGTCGGCCACCCAGCCGTCGATCAGGCGCTCGTCGTAGGCCGACCAGCGCGCACCCAGCGAGACCACCACGTCGTGGTGCAACGGGTCGGGGAACTCCACGGTGACGACGGGGTCGGCACCCCGCTCCGGCGGGACCACGGTGAACACCTCGAGGTCGTAACCCAGCTCGGCGAACACGTCGGCGAGCATTCCCGGCGGTGCCACGGGATCGTTGACGACGAACAGGACTTTGCGTGCCACGGCCCCATTCTCGCCCATGCCGGTTCCCGCCGCGGCGGGGGAGCGGGGTCAGCGGGCGGCGACGCGGTAACGCCGCTCGGGGCGGCCGGCGCCGTACTGCAGCCGCAGCTCCAGATCGCCGGTCCCGAGATAGTGCTCGAGGTAGCGGCGGGCGCTCACCCGTGAGATCCCTACGGCCTCGGCACATTCCGCCGCCGACACCTCACCGGCCGAGCGCACCGCGGCGAGCACCACGCGGCCGGTCTCGGCGCCGAGACCCTTGGGCAGCTGTTCCGGCCGGGTCGGCACCGCACCGCCGAACAGCGCGTCGATCAGCGACTGGTCGACGCCGCCGGCCGAGGCCAGCGCGTCCATCCTGGCCGCGAACGCCGTCAGCTTGCCCTGCAGCTGGTCGAAGTCGAAGGGCTTGATCAGGTAGTCGGCGGCGCCGCCGTCGAGTGCCCCTGCGACCGTGTCCTGCTCGCGGGCGGCGGTGATCATGATGACGCCGACGCGGTCGCCGCGTCCCCGTAGCCGGTGCAGCACCTCGAGACCGGACATGTCGGGCAGGTAGACGTCGAGCAGCACCAGGTCCGGTTCCAGCGCCGCGACCTGGTCCAGCGCATCGGCGCCGGTGTGTGCCACGCCGACGGGCCGGAAGCCGTCGACGCGCTCGACGAATCGGCGGTGGATGTCGGCGACCATGAAGTCGTCGTCGACGACGAGAACGTCACGCATGGGCGCTGACCCGTGACGGCGGCAGCCGGACCTCGAAGACCGCGCCGGGAGCGGCGCCGTCGGACACCGCGCCGGGAGCGGCGCCGTCGGACACCGCGCCGGGGGCGGCGCCGTCGGATACCGTCACCGTGCCGCCAAGCTGGGCGCTCACCAACCGCACCAGCGCCAGCCCGATGCCGCGGCCGCCGGGAACGTCGGGCTTCGACGTGATGCCCCTGGCGAAGATCGACTCACGGAGATGCTCGGGCACGCCGGGGCCGGAATCGGCCACGGTGATCACCAAGCCGTCGCCATCGCGGACCGTCACGGTGACCACGGCGTGCGGCGAGCCCTCGGACACGTCGACGGCGTTGTCGATCAGGTTGCCCAGCACGGTGATCACGTCGGTGGCCAACGCCGGGTCCAGCGCGCCGAGATGGCTCGACGGATCGATCTCCAGGGCCACGCCGCTCTCGGCCGCCAGTGTCGTCTTGGCGATCAGCAGCGCCGCCACGGCGGGGTCGGACACGTGCCGGGTCACCGCGTCGCTGATCGCGGCGCGGCGGCGGGTCAGCGTGCCGACGAGATCGCGCACGGCGTCGAACTCGGCCAGCTGCACCAGTCCGGAGATGGTGTGCAGTTGGTTGGCGAATTCGTGGGTCTGGGCGCGCAGCGTGTCGGTGACGCTCTTGTGCGACGACAGCTGCGCCTGCATCGAGGCCAGCTCGGTGCTGTCGCGCATCGTGGTGACGGTACCGATGCGCTCCCCGCGCGTGCTCGCGGCGCGGCGGTTGAGCGCCAAAACCCTTGTCCTGGTGGTGATCACGACGTCGCTTCGCTCGTCACCGGAGAGCAGGAAGCGGCGCACCTCCGGATCCATGCCGATGTCGTCGACGTGCCGGCCCACGGCGTCGGGGCCCACGTCCAGCAGGTCCTGTGCGCTGTCGTTGAGCAGCGTCACCACGCCGTCGGTGTTCACCGCGACGACGCCCTCGCGGATGCTGTGCAGCAGCGCTTCTCGGTGATCGGCGAGGCTCGCGATCTCGGTGACGTCGAGACCGCGGGTGTGCCGCTTGATGCGTCGCGACAGCAGCCACGACGCGATCAGCCCCAGCGCGGCCCCGAGCCCCAGGTACACCAGTAGGCGTTCGCCGGCGCCGCTGAGCAGTTGCCACGTCGACGGATACGGCTCGCTCACCGAGACCGCGGCCAGCACGCGGCCGTCGGTGGACAGGATGGGGACCTGCCCGAGCAGGGAGTGGGTGCCGTCGACGTCGTCGTCACCCGCCCACGCCCTGCCCTCCACCACGCGACTCGGTCCGAAGTCGGCCTGCTGACCGACCCGAGACGGGTCCGAGGAGACGCGGATGCGACCGTCCGGCGCGATGATCTCGACGAGGCGGGCACCCGAGAGCGCCACGGCACGGTCGACGTCGGGAGCCAGCACGCGCGAGATCAGGGGATCGGGGTGCACCGTGACGATCCGGTCCCGCACGATGGGCGTGGACGCCAGGTTCTCCGCCACCGCGATCATCCGCTGGCCACGGACCTCACGGAACTCGTGTGACGACTGGACCACCGAGACGGCGGCGACGGCACCCAGGACCACGGCCACCACGAGCAGCTGGAAGACCAGGAACTGGCCCCCCAGACTGCGGGCGGTGAGCCGGCGCCCCGACCACGCGCGCCCGGCCCGTGTAGGCCCGGTCCGTGTACGCCCGGTCCGTGTACGCCCGGTCCGTGTACGCCCGGTCCGTGTACGCCCGGCCCGTGTACTCAATGACCACAACTTCCTTTGCGTCCTAAAGAGTGACTCAGATCACCCACTCCGCACAGTATTGCTCAGCGTCACATTCACCCGAAGGGAACGGTCGTGTCGATGATTCGACGAGGTATGAGGTGGCTGGCAGCGGCGACGTTACTCGCCGTCGCGGTCACCGGGTGCGGTGTCACCCGCGGTGACGATCCTGCGGGCATGCATCGCCTGCGGATGATGGTGCCCAACAGCCCCGGTGGCGGGTACGACCTCACCGCCAGAACCGCGGTGAAGATCATGGAGGACGCCGACATCACCGGACGCGTCGAGGTGTTCAACGTCATCGGCGCCGGCGGCACGGTGGCCATGGCGCGGCTGATGAACGAGCGCGGCAACGGCGACCTCATGATGATGATGGGCCTCGGCGTCGTCGGGGCCGTGTACACCAACGGGTCCAGCGCCCGGGTCTCCGACGCAACGCCGTTGGCGCGCATGGTCGAAGAGCAGGAGGGCATCCTGGTGCCCGCCGACTCGCCCTTCCGCACCCTGGCCGACCTGGTGGCCGCGTGGAAGGCCGACCCGGCGAAGATCACCGTGGGCGGCGGGTCGTCGCCCGGCGGCCCGGACCACCTGTTCCCCATGGAGACCGCCCGGGCGGCGGGCATCGACCCGCGCAAGGTCAACTTCATCTCCTACGACGGTGGTGGCGACCTGCTGACGGCACTGCTGGGCAAGAAGATCGCCGCAGGCACCTCGGGTCTGGGGGAGTACGTCGACCAGATCGAGGCCGGCCAGGTCCGCGTGCTGGCGGTGTCAGGCGACGAGCGCGTCGAGGGTGTCGACGCCCCGACGCTGCGCGAGGCGGGCATCGACCTCACGTTCACCAACTGGCGCGGAATCCTTGCGCCCCCTGGAATCTCGGAGTCCGACCGCTCGCGGCTGGTCAAGGTGCTCGAGGAACTACACGCCACCGATGCCTGGAAGGAGGCCCTGGTGAAGAACGGATGGACCGACGCGTTCGCGACCGGTGAGGAGTTCGATCGGTTCCTGACCGAGCAGGACGACCGGGTCTCGACGACGCTGACCGAGCTGGGGCTGCTGTGAACGCGCCCGAGCCTCCGGTCAAGCGCAAGGACCATGCGCAGTACCTGGTCGTCGCGGTGCTCGTCGTCGTCGGGGCGTTCCTGATCTACGACGCGCTGAGCTTGCCCGACGGGTTCGCGAAGGTCGATCCCGTTGGCCCGCGGTTCTTCCCGATCGCCGTGGGTGTCGCCGCCCTGCTCCTGGCCGTGGTGCTGGCGGTGGCGATCCCGCGGGGTTCGCGCGGCGAGGCCGACGCCGGCGAGGACATCGATCCCGACATGCCCAGTGACTGGCGCACGGTGGGGCTGCTGGTGGCGCTGTTCGTCGCGATGATCCTGTTGGTCAACCCGCTCGGCTGGGTGGTCATGGGCACGGTGTTCTTCGCCGGTGTCGCAACGGTTCTGGGCAGCAAGCACTACGTGCGCAACGTCGTGATCGGCGCCGTGCTGGCGCTCGCGAGCTTCTATGCGTTCTACTCCGGGCTCGGAATCCCGCTGCCCGCAGGCATCTTGGACGGGATTCTGTAGATGGAGAACTTCGACTGGCTGCTCCAGGGTTTCGCCGAGGCGGCCACCCCGATGAACCTGCTGTATGCGTGCATCGGCGTGCTGCTGGGCACGGCCGTCGGCGTCCTGCCCGGCATCGGGCCGGCCATGACCGTCGCCCTGCTGCTGCCGATCACCTACAGCGTCAGCCCCAGCGCGGCATTCATCATGTTCGCGGGCATCTTCTACGGCGGCATGTACGGCGGGTCGACGACGTCGATCCTGCTCAACACTCCCGGTGAGTCGTCGTCGGTGATCACCGCCATCGAGGGCAACAAGATGGCCAAGGCGGGCCGGGCCGCTCAGGCGCTGGCCACCGCCGCCATCGGGTCGTTCGTGGCGGGCACCATCGGAACGGTGCTGCTGGCGGCGTTCGCGCCCACCATCTCGCGATTCGCGGTGACGCTCGGTGCGCCGTCGTACTTGGCCATCATGTTGTTCGCGCTCGTCGCGGTGACCGCCGTGCTGGGCTCCTCCAAACTGCGCGGGGCCATCTCGCTGGTGCTGGGCCTCGCGATCGGCATCGTCGGCATCGACTTCCTGACCGGGCAGCCCCGAGCGACGTTCGGCATCGCCCAGCTGTCCGACGGCATCGACATCGTCGTGATCGCGGTGGCGATCTTCGCCGTCGGCGAGGCGCTGTGGGTGGCCGCGCACCTGCGTCGGCGCCCCGCCGACGTCATCCCCGTCGGGCGGCCCTGGATGGGCCGCGACGATTGGCGCCGGTCGTGGAAGCCGTGGCTGCGGGGCACGGCGTTCGGCTTCCCGTTCGGTGCGCTGCCTGCCGGCGGCGCCGAACTGCCGACCTTCCTGAGCTACATCACCGAGAAGAAGCTCTCGAAGCACCCCGAGGAGTTCGGCAAGGGGGCCATCGAGGGCGTGGCGGGTCCCGAGGCGGCCAACAACGCGTCGGCGGCGGGAACCCTGGTGCCGATGCTGTCCCTCGGTCTGCCCACCAACGCCACGGCCGCGGTGATGCTCACGGCGTTCGTCTCGTACGGCATCCAGCCCGGGCCCACGCTGTTCGAGAAGGAACCGCTGCTGATCTGGACGCTCATCGCGAGCCTGTTCATCGGCAACTTCCTGCTGCTGGTGCTGAACCTGCCGCTGGCGCCCCTGTGGGCGAAGCTGCTGCGCACGCCGCGGCCGTACCTGTATGCCGGCATCCTGTTCTTCGCGACGCTGGGTGCGTTCGCCGTCAACGTGCAACCGCTGGACCTGGCGCTGCTGCTGATCTTCGGGTTGCTCGGGTTGATGATGCGTCGGTTCGGGCTGCCGGTGCTGCCGCTGATCATCGGCGTCATCTTGGGCCCCCGCATCGAACGTCAGCTGCGGCAGAGCCTGCAGCTCGGCGGCGGGGAGTGGAGCGGTCTGTTCACCGAGCCGGTGGCCATCGGAACCTACGTCGCCATGGCCGTGCTGCTGCTGATTCCGCTGATCCTGCGGCTGATGCATCGCAGCGAGGAGACGTTGCTGGTCGTCGAGGACGACCGAGACCAGCGTGAGAAGGCGGCGCAACGGTGATTGGGCAGGAGCAGAGATGATCGTCATCGGATACACCGCCGACGAGTTCGGCGAGGCCGCGCTGGATCACGGGCTGGCGGCAGCCCAGGTGCGGAACACCTCGGTACGCGTGGTGAACGCCACGGCGGGCGACGCCTACACCGACCCCGCATTCGCCTCCACCGACCAGGTGCGGTCGCTCGAGGCTCGGCTGGCCGGTGCCGGGGTGTCGTTCGAGATTGCCCAGCCCGTGGGGGTCGACCCGGCGGCCGAGTTGCTCGACGCGATGGACGACCCCGAGGCCGAGATGCTCGTCATCGGGGTCCGGTACCGCAACCCGGTGGGCAAGCTGCTGCTGGGCAGCACCGCCCAGCGGTTGCTGCTGGAGTGCCGCAAGCCCGTCCTGGCGGTCAAGCCCGCCGAGTGACGCGTCGGGTCCGGAGTGACCGGGACGCGCAACTGTCCGCGATGGGCAAACGCCTCGACGAGGCGTTCGCGGAGCAGCCGAGCGTCCGGTCCCCGATCGGGCCCCAACGTTGACGAGGGCGACAATATCGGTTAGCCACAATCGCGATGACAATGGCGGCCAGCCAGTCCGGAGGCGCTGCGAATTCCCATCTTCGTTGGGCTGCGTGCAAACAAATGACGGCGAAAATCGATTCGCGAACAGCCCCGTGGAATTGCCCGTCACCACCCAGTTCAAACATCGAATGCGGACAATCGTCGACGACGCGTCGGGCACGGCTCCGGCGGGGTCGGGTGACGGACTGGGCGCGGCGGGTTCCCGGTCAGCGGCAGGTAGGCCTGCGGATGCGCCCCGATCGACTCGGCAGGGTCGACGGCAACCCTGCGCCGCGCCCGCCGGGTGCGCGCGGCGTACCGATGGTGGCGGCAGGGCATCCGCGGCCAGCGAATCTAGCTGCACTGATGGCAGGGTGATTCGAGTCGCCGGGGGCGGTGACGCGACGCCGAAGGTCGAAGGTTGCTCCCCGGTGTTCGGCCGCCGGCCGGGCGTGCGCGTCGCAAACCTGCGACGACGAGGTAACGATTCGATTACCAGGAAGGTCGCGGCTGCTCGCGTTTGATGGCGAACACGAGGACGCGGTGCCAAGGGCTGGTCGCCGACTGTGCTGGAAAGCGCCATCCGGGGTCGAATCAAGGTCATCCGACGGACCCCGAAGGTGGGGAGGTTTTTGCACTAGCAAGTTCGCCATTGGCAAATCCGGCAAACGCTCATCATGATCGAAAAAAGCGTACGAAAGGTCTCTTTGCAAACGCTTGGAGAACGCTATTTCGATGATGTAACTTTTGCTGCACCGAGTCGATTCCTAGCCCAAGGGGTTGTCATGCAACTTGCCCTCCGTTCTCCTCTCTCGGCCGGCGTCGCGCTGGTCGGAGCAACTGCCATCGCACTGACCCCGATTGCGCCGCCCGCTCCCGATTTCTCGGCCACCGCCGATCAGGTCCGGACGACGTTCGCCGAATACACCCCCACCAGCCTTGCCACCGCGCTCTCCGAACTCGGGCAGGGGCTCGGCGTCGCCGGCACCCAGCTCAACCTCGGACTCGGCACGGCGGGCACCACGCTCAACACCACGATCGGTGTGACCGCGGGTGCCCTGGCCAACACGGGCCTTGCCTCGCTGGCCGCCATCGCCTCCAATCCGCTGAACCCCGGTGCGTACCCGGCGGCCCTGGCGCTGCTGATCGCCGGCGGCTCGTCGGCGCTGACCGGCGGAGCGCAGGGCATCGGCGTCGCGGGTACCCAGGCGCTGCAGGCGCTCGGTCTCGCGGGCACCACGCTCAACACCACCATCGGCAATGCGCTGGCGGAGCTGGCACCCGACGGCGTGCTGTCCGCGATCGCGGTCCTCGCCGCCGGTGCGGCCACCGCACTGAACGACGGCTACGTCGGCTTCGCCACCGCGGGCACCCAGGCGCTCGCCAGCGTCGGCACCGCATTGACCACGGCTTTGGACACCACGTCGCTCGCCGCCACCGCCGGACTGGCCGGCGTCGGACAGGCTGCCGCACAGGCGCTTGCCTACCTGACCGCCACGGGCGCCACCGGTCTCGGCACGCTCGGGGTCGCCGGTTCGACCGCGATCGCCACGGTGAGCAACTCGCTGAACACGGCAGCCGTCGGCGGCGTCAACGCCGTCGCCGCCATCCTGGCAAACCCGCTCAACCCCGCGAACTACGGCCTGGCGCTGGGCACCCTGCTCACCGCAGGCTCGGATGCCCTGACGAGCGGGCTGGCCGGTCTGCAGACGGCAGGCGCCCTGGGCCTCTTCGGCGCGGGCAACACCGTTGTCGCAGGCATCGGCACGGCATTGTTCCCCGGGGCCACCGCGCTCGCCACCCTGGGCACCGTCGGTGCCGCAGTGCTGGCCGGTGCCACCGCCGGTGGTGCACAACTGGTTTCCGGTCTCAGCACCGCAGGCGCCACCTCGCTGGCCACGCTGCAGGGCATCGGCAACACGCTGTCCACCGCCATCCAGCAGGCGCTCGGTCTGCTGGCTCCGCAGCCCACCCCGGCTGCCACGCAGGCGCCGACCACCAACCTGCTGGCGGCGAACGCCGAACCGCAGGCCTTCGCGGCCGCCGACGTGCAGACCGCCGACGTCCAGGCCGCCGCCGTGGCGGGCCAACCCGATCCGCTCGGCGCCGTCGGCGTCCTGCTGGGCGGTGTCGGCACCTCGCTGCAGCAGGCACTCGGCGGCGTCTCGACCGCGGGCGTCCAGGGTCTGGCCGGGTTCGGCTCGGCGGGCGCCATCGCGCTCGGCGGCATCGCCGGCGCCGGAGCGACCACCTTGGCCGGCTTCACCGCGGCCGGCGCGACCACGCTGGCCACGTTCGCCGGTGCGGGTGCAGGCCTGCTGGCGACGGGCGTCAACGCTCTGGCCACCGTGTTGTCCAACCCGCTCAACCCCGCCGGCTACGTGGGCGCGCTCGCCGCTCTCGCGACGGGTGTCACCGCGACCGTCGCCGCCACCGCCCAGGGGCTCGGCGTGGCCGGTACCACGCTGAACACCGCGCTCGGAACCGCTGGCACGCAGCTCAACACGGCGCTCGGCGCGGCGGGCACGCTCGCCAACCAGACGGCGGGAACGGTCGGCACCACGCTGAACCAGTCGCTCGGACAGGCGGGCACCACGCTCAACACCGCCATCGGCCAGGCGCTCGGCACCGCCACCGGAGCCCCCACCACCACCCCGGACCAGCCGGCGGCGGGGGCGAACTCGCTTCCCGGGCAGAGCCCCTCGGCGCGCGTGCTCACGCTGCGCAGCGTCGCGGCGCCCACCGAGGAGACGGCCGTCGAGGAGACCGCAGGCGGCGAGCAGGCCACCGGCGGCTCGACGGACACGGGCACCAAGGGTTCGGACACGGGTTCGGAAACGGGTGCGGGCACGGGCTCCGAGACGGGCTCCGGCACCAAGGGTTCGGAGACGGAGACCAAGGGTTCGGGCACGGGCTCCGAGACCGGCACCAAGGGTTCGGGCACGGGCTCCGAGACGGGCTCCGGCACCAAGGGTTCGGGCACGGGCTCCGAGACCGGCTCCAAGGGTTCGGGCACGGGCTCCGAGACCGGCTCCGACACCAAGAAGGCCGGGTCGAGTTCGACGACCGGAGCCAAGACGGCCGGCGCGAACAAGTCCGAGCCCAAGACCAAGGCCGGTTCCTCCAGCACCGGCGGCGATTCGAAGGGCAGCGAGTCCAAGGGCAGCGAGTCCAAGGGCGGCGAGTCCGGCGGCGGTGACTCCGCCAAGTAACGCTCGGGCAAGACTCGGACGGCGGTGGGCCCTCGTGATCGGGGGCCCACCGTTGTGTCTGGCGTCAATTTCCGGGTTTGGCCCGCCGGACGACGCGGGTAACCGCCCGGCATGGTCGACACCAAGGCGGCGGCGCGCACCGCCCGCGGCAACGAGTGGTTCGAACGCGTGGCGCGCGCGGGGTTCGCCGCCAGCGGCGTCCTGCATCTGTTCATCGCCTGGATCGTCCTGCGGCTCGCCTTCGGCAGCGCGGGCAACGCCGACCAATCTGGGGCGCTCGCAGCACTTTCCGCGCAAACCGGTGGCACCGTGATGCTCTGGCTCGCCGCAGTGGGCCTGGCAGCCCTCGGCGCCTGGCACGTGGTGGAGGCCGTCGTCGAGGACGACGTCAAGGATCGCGTGAAGTCCATCGCCACCGCTGCCGTGCACGTGGCCCTGGCGTTCTCGGCCGCACGGTTCGCCATGGGCGGCGGCCAGTCCAGCGGCCAGCAGAACGCCGGGATGTCGGCCACCATGATGCAGTCCACCTGGGGACGCATCCTGCTGTTCGCCGTTGCCATCGGCGTCGGGGCGGTGGGCGCCTACCACGTCTACAAGGGCGTCACGAAGAAGTTCTTCGAAGATCTCGACGTACGGGGCGGCGCCGGCGTCACCGCCGTCGGCATCACGGGGTACGTCGCCAAGGGCGCCGTGCTGGTGGGCACCGGCATCCTGGTGATCGTCGCGACCCTCACCTCCGACCCCGCCAAGGCGTCCGGCGTCGACGCCGCGGTCAAGACCCTCGGCGGCGCGCCGTTCGGGCAGTTCCTGTTGGTGCTGGCCGCCATCGGCATCGCGGCGTACGGGGTCTACGGCTTCGTGCACAGCCGCCACGCCAAGATGTGAACCGGCCCCGGACCACGCTGCCGGCGTCGTGTTGCCGTCGTGTTTCGGTGATGCGTCGGCCACGAGTACCGGTGCGCACGCGACGCGGCGCACCGCATGTGAGTTGGTGTTGACAGCGCGGACACCGAGGCGCAACGGGTGCAACACGGCCAGCCCGTAGAACCGGTGCATGTCGAAATTCACACGGAACCGCGACATCCAGGACTGGGACGCCGAAGACGTCGCCGCGTGGGATGCCGGTAACGACAAGGTGGCCCGCCGCAACCTCCTCTGGTCGATCTTCGCCGAACACGTCGGCTTCTCGATCTGGTCCATCTGGTCGGTGATGGTGCTGTTCATGCCGCAGGACGTCTACGGCATCGACGCCGCGGGCAAGTTCTACCTGGTGGCGGTGCCGACGCTGGTGGGGGCATTCATGCGCATCCCCTACACCGTCGCCCCCGCGCGTTTCGGGGGACGCAACTGGACCATCGTCAGCGCGCTGCTGCTGCTCGTCCCGACGATCCTGACGTTGTGGGCCATGACGACCCCGGGCACCACCTACACCACGTTCATGGTCGTGGCGGCGTTCGCGGGCTTCGGCGGTGGCAACTTCGCGTCGTCCATGACCAACATCAACGCGTTCTACCCCCAACGGCTCAAGGGTTGGGCGCTGGGTCTCAACGCGGGCGGCGGCAACATCGGCGTGCCGGTCATCCAGCTCGTCGGGCTGTTGGTCATCGCCACCGTCGGCAACACCGCTGCCGAACTCGTCTGCGCCGTCTACCTGGTGCTCATCGGCTTGGCCGCGCTCGGTGCGGCGCTGTTCATGGACAACCTGCGCAACCAGACCTCCAACCTGGGTGCCCTCGCAGAAGCCCTGCGGTACAAGCATTCCTGGGTCATGAGCTTCCTCTACGTCGGCACGTTCGGGTCCTTCATCGGGTTCTCGTTCGCCTTCGGTCAGGTCTTGCAGATCAACTTCCTGGCCGGTGGTGACACCCCCGCCCAGGCTGCGCTGCACGCCGCGCAGATCTCGTTCCTGGGTCCGCTGCTCGGCTCACTGTCGCGGCCGGTGGGCGGCAAGCTCGCCGACCGGATCGGTGGCGGCACGATCACGCTGTACACGTTCGTGGCGATGATCTTCGCGGCGGGCATCCTGGTGGCGGCCGGCATGCTCGACGACGCGACGGCCGGCGCCCCGACGGGTGGGCAGTTCGTCGGCTACGTCGTCGGGTTCATCGTCCTGTTCGTGCTCTCCGGGCTGGGCAACGGCTCGACCTACAAGATGATCCCGTCGATCTTCGAGGCCAAGGCCGCCGACAAGGACGGCTGGACGGCCGAGGCCAAGGCCGACTGGTCGCGGCGCATGTCGGGCGCCCTGATCGGCTTCGCAGGCGCGGTGGGAGCCCTCGGTGGAGTGTTCATCAACATCGCCCTGCGGATGTCCTACGTCGGCGCCGCGAAGTCGGCCACCAACGCGTTCTGGGTGTTCCTGGCCTTCTACGTGGTGTGTGCCGTGGTGACCTGGTTCGTCTTCCTGCGGATGCGGTCCACGCGTGCGGTCGCGCACCTCGAGCCCGCGCCCGCCCCGGTCGGTTGAGCGAGCAGACGACCCGGACGGCGTGCTCGTACTGCGGCGTCGGGTGCGGGATCTCCGTGCAGACCCGCCCCGGCCCGGCTGGGGCCCCCGTGATCGCCCGGGTCAGCGGAGACCGGTTGCATCCCAGCAACTTCGGGCGGCTGTGCACCAAGGGCGCCACGCACGCCGAACTCATGGCCGCGGCCGACGGCCGGCTGACCACGGCGCTGGTGCGCCGTGACGGTGAACTGCGGGAGGTCGACGTCGACGGTGCCGTGGCCGAGGCGGCCGCCAGGATGCGGGCCATCGTCGACGAGCACGGACCGGACGCCGTGGCCCTCTACGTGTCCGGGCAGATGTCGCTCGAGGCGCAATACCTGGCCACCAAGCTGGCCAAGGGCTTCCTGCGCACCGTGCACCTCGAGTCGAACTCGCGACTGTGCATGGCAAGCGCGGGAACGGGTTTCAAGCAGTCCCTCGGCGCCGACGGGCCACCCGGGTCCTACGTCGACTTCGACCGGGCCGACCTGTTCTTCGTCATCGGCGCCAACATGGCCGACTGCCATCCGATCCTGCACCTGCGGATGGCCGATCGCCTCAAGGCCGGCGCCAAGCTCGTCGTGGTGGACCCGCGACGCACCGCGACGGCCGACGCGGCCGACCTGTACCTGCAGATCCGCCCCGGCACCGACCTCGCGCTGCTGAACGGTCTGCTGCACCTGCTGCTCGCCGACGGCGCCGTCGATCAGGACTTCATCGCCGAGCACACCGAGGGCTGGGAGGGCATGCCCGAGTTCCTCGCCGACTATCCGCCGCACGTCGTCGCCGAGATCACGGGCCTCGCCGAGCAGGACGTCAGAACCGCGGCGCGGATGATCGCCGAGGCGGACGAGTGGATGTCCTGCTGGACCATGGGGCTCAACCAGAGCACCCACGGCACCTGGAACACCAACGCCATCTGCAACCTGCATCTGGCCACCGGCGCCATCTGCCGCCTTGGCAGCGGACCGATGTCGCTGACCGGCCAACCCAACGCCATGGGCGGGCGCGAGATGGGATATATGGGGCCGGGCCTGCCCGGGCAGCGCACGGTGACGTCGCCCGAGGATCGCGCGTTCGTCGAACGCCGGTGGGGTCTTCGACCGGGCAGCATCCGCAGCGACGTCGGACCCGGCACCATCGAGACGTTCCGCGCGATGGCGGCGGGCGAGATCAAGGCCTGCTGGATCATCTGCACCAATCCCGTTGCGTCGGTGGCCAATCGGGGAACCGTGATCGCCGGTCTCGAGAAGGCCGAGTTGGTGGTGTGCCAGGACGCCTACCGGGACACCGCCACCACCGCCCACGCCGACGTCGTGTTGCCCGCCGCGCTGTGGGCCGAATCCGATGCCGTCATGGTGAACTCCGAGCGCACCCTCACGCTGCTGAACCGTTCGGTGCCGCCGCCGGGTCAGGCGACGCCCGACTGGCGGCTCATCTGCCAGGTGGCCGAGCACCTCGGCTTCGGCGCCCACTTCCGCTACGCCTCGAGCGCGGAGGTGTTCGACGAGATCCGCGGCTTCTGGAATCCGCGGACCGGCTACGACCTGCGCGGGGCCAGTTACCAACGGCTGCGCGACACGCCCCTGCAATGGCCGGTGGCCCCCGACGGTCCCGCCCGCAACCCGGTGCGCTACCTCAACGACGGTGTCAGCCAGGACGTCCACGTCACCGAGGACGGACGCCGCCCGCGGCTGGCGTTCCCCACGCCGTCGCGGCGTGCGGTGTTCCACCCGAGGCCGCACCTCGAGGCCGACGAACTGCCCGACGACGACTTTCCGATGGTGCTCAACACCGGCCGGCTGCCCCACCAGTGGCACACGATGACCAAGACGGGCCGCGTCGCCAAGCTCACCAGGCTCGACCCGCGACCGTTCGTGGAGGTCCATCCCGACGACGCACGGCGGCTCGGCATCGCGGCGGGCGCGGGCGTGCAGGTGGCCTCGCGCCGGGGGCGCGCGGTGCTGCCGGTCAGGATCTCCGACCGGGTCCGCGTCGGCTCCTGCTTCGCCCCATTCCACTGGAACGACGTCCACGGCCCCGAGCTGGCGATCAACGCGGTGACCAACGACGCCGTCGACCCGGATTCGCTGCAACCGGAGTTCAAGGCGTGTGCGGTGCGGTTGACGCCGGTGCCTGCCGAGACGATGCCTGCCGAGACGATGCCGCAGCGCGCCGGGGTGCCGGACCTCGACGACGAGCGGACGTCGGCGCCGGGCCCGGGCTCGCCGTCGGGGCCCGTGGTGCTGTGGGCCTCCCAAACCGGAACCGCGGAGGACGTGGCCGCGGAGGCGGCGCGTCGGGTGGCGGGCGCACGCCTGTTGGCGATGGCCGACGCGACGCCCGCCGACCTCGACGGCGTCGCCGACCTGCTGGTGGTGACGAGCACCTTCGGTGACGGCGGTCCGCCCGACGACGGCGCGGCGTTCTGGGAACGTCTGGGTGCCGCCGATGCGCCCGCACTCGACGGCACCCGGTTCGCGGTACTGGGCATCGGCGACCGGGCCTACGCGGACTTCTGCGGGCACGCCAGGTCGCTGGACGGCAGGCTGGCGCAGCTGGGCGCGACCCGGTTGCTCGAGCGCGTCGACGCCGAGGCGCACGACGAGGCGTCGGTGGCCCGCTGGTTCGACCGGGTGGCGGCCGTGCTGGGTGCCGCCGAGGCCACCGCATCGGGGGAGCCGGGGGTGGTGCGGTCCGCCGGGACGGGTACGCGGCCCGGTGCCTTCACCCGGGCGCGTCCGCTGCGGGTGCCGTTGAGCCGCAACGTGTTGCTGACCCCGCCGACGGCGCGCAAGGAGGTGCGACAGTTCGGGTTCGACGTCTCCGAGCACGACGTGACGTACGGGGTGGGGGACGCCCTGGGCGTGTACGTGAGCAACTCCGCGGAGGTGGTGGACGCGTGGCTGGCGGCGACGGGTCTCGTCGGCTCGCAAGCGGTCCACGTCGACGGGGCCGACGTGGCGTTGCGCGACGCGCTGACGCGGTCGTTCGACGTGTGCCGCGCGACCCCGAACCTGCTGTCCTTCGTCGCGGAGCGGTGTGGCGACCGGGCGGCGCGCCGGCTGCTCGGCAGGGACGGCGACGCGCGTGACCGGTGGCTGTCGGGGCGCAACGGGTTGGACGTGGTGGCGGAGTTCGGGGTGCGCGCGGACGCGCAGGAGTGGTTGGACGTGCTGGTGCGGTTGACGCCGCGGCAGTACTCGATCGCGTCGAGTCCGCTGGTGAGTCCGCACGAGATCCAGCTGACGGTGTCGGTGGTGCGCTACCGCAACCCGCGGGGGATGGCACGCGGCGGCGTGGCGACGACGTTCCTGGCCGACCGCGCGACGCACGCGGAGGTGTTCCTGCAACCGTCGCCGCACTTCCGGCCGCCGCAGGACGGTGACGTCCCGATGATCATGGTGGGTCCGGGGACCGGGGTGGCGCCGTTCCGCGGGTTCCTGCAGGAGCGGCGGGCGCTGGGGCACGCCGGCCGCAACTGGCTGTTCTTCGGCGACCGGCATCGCCGCGAGAACTTCTACTACCGCGACGATCTCGAGGACATGGTGCACGACGGTCTGCTCAGCCGTCTGGACCTGGCGTTCTCGCGGGACCAGGCGGAGCGGATCTACGTGCAGCACAAGTTGACCGAGCACGGCGCCGACGTGTGGCGCTGGCTCGAGGACGGGGCGCACCTGTACGTGTGCGGCGACGCCAGCCGCATGGCCCGCGACGTCGACGACGCGCTGACCACCGTGATCCGCCGCCACGGCGGTCTCTCGTCCGACGCCGCCCGCGACTACAAACGCGAACTCATCGCCACGAAACGTTACGTGCGCGACGTGTACTGACGCCGAGCGCACGGATGATGACGTGACACGCCGAGGGGCCCGTCATCGACCGGAGTGTCGGGCACGGGGTCACACAACCGACGGGGACCACGCAACCGACGGGGCCACACAACCGACGGGGCCACTTAACCGACGAAGGCCACGACGTGTGTCGTGGCCTTCGTGCTCTGGTGTCCGAGGGGGGACTTGAACCCCCACGCCCGTTAATAGGGCACTAGCACCTCAAGCTAGCGCGTCTGCCATTCCGCCACTCGGACCTAGTGGGCGACTTAGGTTAACGGATGGGACACCCCGGACCCAAACCGGCATGGTGCGGTGGTGGTACGAATGGTGACGTGAGCGTTGCCGACGACGTGGCGGCCGAGGTCGTAGGCCTGGTCAGTGAACTCATCCGCTTCGACACCTCGAACACGGGGGAGTTGGAGACCACCAAGGGCGAGGCCGAGTGTGCGCGCTGGGTCGCCGCCCAGCTCGAGGAGGTCGGCTACGAGACCACCTACGTCGAGGCCGGCGCGCCCGGCCGCGGCAACGTCTTCGCCAGACTCGCGGGCGCCGACCCGTCCCGTGGCGCGCTGATGGTCCACGGGCACCTCGACGTCGTGCCCGCCGAGCCCGCCGACTGGAGCGTGCACCCGTTCTCCGGCGCCGTCGAGGACGGGTACGTGTGGGGCCGCGGCGCGGTGGACATGAAGGACATGGTCGGCATGACCATCGCCGTCGCACGGCACTTCAAGCGGCACGGCATCGTGCCGCCGCGTGACCTGGTGTTCGCGTTCCTGTCCGACGAGGAGAGCGGCGGCAAGTACGGCGGGCAGTGGCTCGTCGACCACCGGCCGGAGCTGTTCGCCGGCGTCACCGAGGCCGTCGGGGAGGTCGGCGGCTTCTCGCTGACGGTGCCGACGCGCGACGGCGGCGAGCGCAGGCTCTATCTCGTCGAGACGGCCGAGAAGGGCCTGGCCTGGATGCGGCTGACGGCGCGTGGCCGGGCCGGTCACGGGTCGATGGTGCATGACGACAACGCGGTCACCGCCGTCGCGCAGGCCGTCGCCACGCTGGGACGCCACCAATTCCCGGTGGTGCTCACCGAATCCGTCGAGCAGTTCCTGACCGCCGTCGGCGAGGAGATGGGCGTCGAGTTCGACGTCACGTCCCCCGACATCGAGGGGCAGATCGCCAAGCTCGGGGGCATCGCCCGCATCGTCGGCGCGACGCTGCGCGACACCGCCAACCCGACGATGCTCAAGGCCGGCTACAAGGCCAACGTCATCCCGGCGACGGCCGAGGCCATGGTCGACTGCCGCGTGCTGCCCGGCCGCAAGGAGGCCTTCGAACGCGAGGTCGACGAGCTGATCGGGCCCGACGTCACCCGCTCCTGGGAGCGCGACCTGCCGTCGGTGGAGACGACGTTCGACGGCGACCTGGTGGACGCCATGAACGCCGCCCTGCTCGCACTGGATCCGGGCGCGCGCACCGTGCCGTACATGCTCTCCGGCGGCACCGACGCAAAGGCGTTCGTGCGCTTGGGAATTCGCTGCTTCGGATTCGCGCCGCTGCGGTTGCCCGCCGATCTGGACTTCTCGGCCCTGTTCCACGGGGTCGACGAACGGGTACCCGTGGACGCGCTGGAATTCGGCGCCCGCGTGCTGGAGCGCTTCCTGCGCACCTGCTAGCAAGACCGCAACCGACGACCGCACACCCGAACCCGAAAGGACACCATGGCCGCCTCTCCGTACGACGCCTTGCCTCAGCTGCCCACCTTCACGCTCACCTCGAAGGCCATCACCGACGGTCAGCCGTTCGGCAACGACCAGGTCAGCGGCATCATGGGCGCAGGCGGATCCGACGTCTCACCGGATCTGAGCTGGTCGGGGTTCCCCGAGGAGACCCGCAGCTTCGCGGTGACGATGTACGACCCCGACGCGCCGACGGGCTCGGGATTCTGGCACTGGGCCGTGGCCAACCTGCCCGCCACCGTCACCGAGCTGCCCGCCGGCATCGGCGACGGCAGCAGCCTGCCCGGTGACGCGGTCACGCTGACCAACGACGCCTCGGTCAAGCGGTTCATCGGCGCGGCCCCGCCCGCCGGGCACGGACCCCACCGGTACTACGTCGCCGTGCACGCGGTCGACGTCGAGAAGCTGGACCTGCCGGAGAACGCCACGCCGGCCTACCTCGGTTTCAACCTGTTCGGTCACGCGATCGCCAGGGCCGTCATCCACGGCACCTACGAGCAGAAGTAGCCGCTCACCCGCTGGCCGACCCGACGGCGTCGGCCAGCGAGGCGTGGCCCCCGGCGCGCAGCCGCGCCGCCAACCCGTCGTGCAGCCGCTTGGCCCACAGGCCGCCGCCGTAGACGAAACCGGTGTAACCCTGGACCAGCGATGCGCCCGCGGTGATCCGCTCCCAGGCGTCGTCGGCGGTCTCGATGCCGCCGACGCTGATCAGCACCAGGCGGCCCCCGACGCGCCGGTACAGCCTGCGCAGGATCTCGACGGAGCGCCGTGCCACCGGCGCACCCGAGATGCCCCCGGCACCCAGCTCGGCGACCCCGGGGGTGACGAGGCCGTCGCGCGAGATCGTGGTGTTGGTGGCCACGATGCCCGCCAGGCCCAGGTCCACGGCGAGGTCGGCGATGGCGTCCACGTCGTCGTCGGACAGGTCGGGGGCGATCTTCACCAGCACCGGCGTGGAGGTCGCCGCGCGCACGGCGGCGAGGATCGGCCGCAGCGACTCGACGGCCTGCAGGTCCCGGAGTCCCGGGGTGTTCGGCGAGCTGACGTTGACCACCAGGAACGCCGCCAACTCGCCGACGCGGCGGGCGCTCGCGGCGTAGTCGGCCACCGCGTCGTGCGCGGGCGTCGCCTTGGTCTTGCCGATGTTGACGCCGATGGGCACGTCGGGACGGCTGGCGGCCAGCCGGCGTGCGAGTGCGGCCGAACCGTGGTTGTTGAAGCCCATCCGGTTCAGCAGCGCGCGGTCGGCGGCCAGGCGGAACAGTCGCGGCCGCGGGTTTCCCGGCTGCGCGGCGGCGGTCACGGTGCCCACCTCGGCATAGCCGAATCCCAGTGCGCCCCAGGTGTGCAACCCCGTGCCGTCCTTGTCGAACCCGGCGGCCAATCCCACCGGCCCCGGGAAGCGCACGCCGAACACCGTCGAGGCCAGCGCCGGATCGCGTGGCCCGAGGCGCCGCAGGAGGGCCCGCCGCAGCGGTGCCGGGGCGGTGACGGCGCGCAGCGCGGCGAAGATCCAGGTGTGCACGCGTTCGGGGTCGACGAGGAACAGGACGCGGCGCAGCAGCTGGTACGTCACGATGCCGGCTGGTCGCCGAGGAGGCGGTCGGCGGCGGTCTTGCGGCGGCGCAGCAGCACCCGCCGGGATCCGTCGGTGTACAGCCGCACGCGCGTCAGCTCCCATCCTCGGTACTCGGCCTCGATGGACAATCGCGTCGACGCCGTGAGGCGGGTCACGTCGGGCGGGAGCCGCAGCGGAATCCACTCGTAGTCGTCGGAGAGGTCGGCCTCCCACGCCTTGGGCATGCGGCCGCGCTGCGCACTCACGAGCCCGGCACCGCGTCGCGGATCACCTGCACGCCCGCACCCGAGCCGGACACCACGAACAACGTGTTCGAGGCGTCGTCGAAAGCCAGGGAGTTCGGTTGCTGCACGGTCCTATGACGCACCTTCTCGACGGGTATTCCGGTGGCCAGATCGTAACCAACCACGACGTTCGTCGCCGTCTCCGACACCCACGCCAGCTTCTGCGAGCCCGCGAGGCCGTAGGGGGCGCCGCCCACGGGATAGCGCTGCCGCAGCATCAGCGGATCCGTGCCGAAGACCAGCAGCGACTCGCCCCGGGTGTCGGCCACCAGGAACCGGGCCTGCGGGTCGGCGGCGATGGTGGTGGCGCCCTCACCGGCGCGCAGCGCGTGCTGGGCCTTCTCCCCGGACGGGTCCACCGTGGTGACCGACGTCTGTCCACGGTCGAGCACGGCCACCGTGTTGCCCTGGACGGCCAGCGCGTCGACGCGGGCGAAGATCTTCAGCCGGGCCTTGACCGCCGTGTCCGAACCCAGCGTGTACACGGCCCCGTCGGCGGTGCCGAGCGCGAGCAGGCCGTCGGCGCGGTGGGCGATCGCGGTGAAGTCGACGCCTGCCGCGTCGTCCACGGCCACGCTGCGCACCCGCCCGTCGTCACTGCCCCCGCCGAGCCCGACGCGCAGGTAACCGCCACGCGTCGCCACGAAGGCGGTGCCGTCACCGTCACCGGTCAGCGCGCTGCCCGCCGCGGGCAGCGGCACGGTGCGACTGCCGCCGTCGGTGCCGAACAGCGTCAGCGCCGAGGTGCCCTGGGGGACGGTGGTGAGCACCGCGAGCACGCGGGTGCGGGCGTCGAACACGCTGGCCGTGCCGGGCGCGGTCAGGCTGCGCACGACGCCGTCCGGTTGCGTGGCCGGCGGTGACACGGCGGCCGTGGCGGGTGCGATGGTCGGCGGCGGGGCGTCGGCCTGATCGGTGGACGAACACGCCACGGCGACGACGGCGGCAACGGCGGTGAGGCCGGCCAGGGCGGCGCGGCGTGGCCGAGGGACGATGTTTCGTTCGCGTGGCAAAGGGTAGCTCTCGGACGTGTGTGCGTTGAGACGGTCGACCGTCGAGTGTAGGCAAGCCGCAGGTGCCGTCTCGGGCGCGTATCGCCGCGCCTACCGTACGGCCGACGGTATGGTCACTCGATGACCCTCGCGGCGAACGACCACGTGGCCGCCGACCGCTTCGGGTTCGAGGACATCTCGACCGGGGTGTACGGCAGCGGCTTCGGCTCGGTCGGCGACGGGCGCTCGTTCTCCTTCCAGGTCGACCGGCAGACGTTGCTGGTCCAGGTGTATCGGCCGCGCACCAGCGGGCCGGTGCCACAGGACGAGGACGTGGTGGCGACGGCGTCGCGCAGCTTGGCGCACGTGGACGTGACCGACGAACGGAGTCTCGCCGCCGCGGTGCGCGACGCGGTGGCCGCGGCGCAGCCGGTGCCGCGTACAGCTCGCTGACAGTTCGCTCACGGTACGGTCATCGGCGTGATGGACGCTGCCATGACGTGGCTACAGGTGATCGTGCTGTCGATCGTCCAGGGTCTGACGGAGTTTCTGCCGGTCTCCTCGTCGGGACACCTGGCCATCGTCTCCACCGTCTTCTTCGACCGTGACGCGGGTGCCTCGTTCACCGCGGTGATCCAGATCGGCACCGAACTGGCGGTGCTGATCTACTTCGCCAGGGACATCGGCCGCATCCTGGCCGCATGGTTCGGCGGCCTGCGGGACCCGCAGCGGCGCACCCCCGACTACTGGCTGGGGTGGTGGGTCATCATCGGCACCATCCCCATCGGCATCGTCGGCCTGGCGTTCAAGCACTACATCCGCGACGACATCCGCAACCTCTGGATCATCGCCACCGCGCTGCTGGTGTTCTCGGCGGTCATCGCCGCCGCCGAGTACTTCGGCAGGCAGACCCGGCCCATCGAGACGTTCACCTGGCGAGACAGCGTGATCATCGGCACCTCGCAGGCGCTGGCCCTCATCCCGGGCGTCTCGCGGTCGGGCGTGACGATCAGCACCGGCCTGTTCCTCGGCCAGAAGCGCGAAGCGGCGGCCCGGTTCGGCTTCTTGCTGGCCATCCCGGCCGTGCTGGCGTCGGGGCTGTTCTCGCTGCCCGATGCGTTCCACCCGGAGGGCACCGGGCAGAGCGCCACGGGTCTGCAGCTGCTGGTGGGCACCGTCATCGCGTTCGTGGTGGGCTACGCCGCCATCGCCTGGTTCCTGAAGTTCCTGGTCAACCACAGCATGTACTGGTTCGTCGGCTACCGCGTGGTGGTCGCCGTGGTGGTGCTGGGCCTGCTGGCCACGGGAACCGTGGCTGCGCAGTGACGCGTCACGCGGTCACGGTAAGAATGGTCGCGTGACGGTCATCCTGCTGCGCCACGGTCGCTCCACGTCGAACACCGCGCACACGCTGGCCGGGCGCTCCGAGGGCGTCGACCTCGACGACAAGGGCCGGGCGCAGGCCGAGGCCCTCGTCGACCGGGTCGGCGAACTGCCCGTGGTGGCGATCGTGCGGTCGCCGCTGCTGCGCTGTGCCAGCACCGTCGCCCCGCTGGCCGCCGCCCGCAACCTCACCCCGGTGGTCGACGACCGGCTGATCGAGGTGGACTACGGGCAGTGGACGGGACGCAAGATCGCCGACCTGCTGAAGGAACCGCTGTGGGCGGTCGTGCAGCAGCACCCCAGCGCCGCGGTGTTCCCCGACGGGGAGGGGCTCGCGCAGGTGCAGGCGCGGGCGGTGGCGGCGATCCGGGAGCACGACCGGGTACTGGCCGAGACCCACGGTGGCGACGCGCTGTGGGTGGCGTGCACGCACGGCGACGTGATCAAGGCCGTGGTGGCCGACGCGTTGGGCGTGCACCTCGACGGGTTCCAGCGCATCACCGCCGACCCGGCGTCGATGAGCGTGATCCGCTACACGTCGGTGCGCCCGTTCGTGCTGCACGTCAACCACACGGGCAGCGCGCTCACGTCGGCGCTCGTCCCCAAGCCGGAGCAGGCACCGGTTACCGACGCCACCGACGCCGTCGTCGGAGGGTCCCCGGACTGACCATGGACCGACCACGGACCGACCACGGACTGACCACCGACTGACGCCGCGCGCCTGACGGCACCACCTCACCTCGATACCGGTATTTTGGAAGGGCCATGCCCCGTTCGATTCACGTCTTCCGCTCACCCGACCGCTTCGTGGCCGGGACCGTTGGGCAACCGGGAAACCGAACGTTCTACCTGCAGGCGGTCCACGACAAGCGCGTCATCTCGGTGATGCTGGAGAAGCAGCAGGTGGCGGTGCTCGCCGAGCGCATCGCCGCGCTGCTGCTGGAGATCAACCGCAGGTTCGGCACCCCCATCCCGCCGGACACCGGCGAGGTGGACGACCTGAGCCCGCTGATCATGCCGGTCGACGCCGAGTTCCGGGTCGGCACCATGGGCCTGGGCTGGGACTCCGAGGCGCAGACGGTCGTGGTCGAGTTGCTCGCGGTGTCCGAGACGGAGTTCGACGCGTCGGTGGTGCTCGACGACGCCGAGGACGGCCCGGACGCGGTGCGGGTGTTCCTCACGCCGGAGTCGGCGCGGGAGTTCGCGACGCGGTCCAACCGGGTGATCTCCGCGGGGCGGCCCCCGTGCCCGCTGTGTGACGAGCCGCTCGACCCCGCAGGCCACATCTGCGTGCGCACCAACGGATACCGGCGCGGTGCGTTCGGCGGGGGAGATGGTGACGACGCCGAGTTCTGAGGCCGCCGACGGGGCCGACGGGGCCACCGGGGCCGCCGACGAGGTCCTGCTCCGCGGCGAGTTGACCGTCGTCGGGCGGATCCGGTCGGCGAGCAACGCCACGTTCCTGTGCGAGGCGGTGTTCGGCGATGCGGTGGAACAGTGCGTGTACAAGCCGGTGCGCGGCGAGGCGCCGCTGTGGGACTTTCCCGACGGCACGCTGGCCGGCCGCGAGTACGGCGCCTACCTGGTGTCGGCCGCGCTGGGGTGGAACGTGGTACCCCGCACCGTGGTTCGCGACGGACCGGTGGGCCCGGGCATGGTGCAGCGGTGGGTGGAGCAGCCGGACCCCGACGACATGCCCGGCGATGCCCTCGACCTCGTGGATCTGGTTCCCGCCGATCGCGTGCCGCCCGGCTACCTGCCGATCCTGCAGGCCTACGACCATCGCGGCGACGAGGTGACCCTGGTGCACGCCGACGATCCGCGACTGCGTCTGATGGCGGTGTTCGACGTGTTGATCAACAACGCCGACCGCAAGGGCGGGCACATCCTGCACGGCCTGGACGGCCGGGTCTACGGCGTGGACCACGGTGTGAGCCTGCACTGCGACGACAAACTGCGCACGGTGCTGTGGGGCTGGGCGGGCAAGCCCGTGGACGACGACGTCCTCGCCGACGTCCGACGGCTGCGCGACGCGGTGGACGGCGACCTGGGAGCCCAGCTGGAACCCTTCGTGACCGCCGAGGAGATCACCGCGCTGTACCTCAGAACCATTGCCCTGCTTGAGGATCCGGTGATGCCGACGCCCGATCGGCACCGCCCCATACCGTGGCCGGCTTTTTAGGGTCCGGTGCGGTAACGGTCCGTGCCGAACGGTGTCGTGTTCTACGCTGGCGCACATGACCGATCATGACAAGGCCGCCGCCCGCCGCGAGCTGACCGATGCCCTCCTCAAGGCGCTGGACCGCAGGCACGAGGTGCTCGACGTGATCGTCGAGGCGCAGGACAAGGCGGCCGCGGTCAAGGCCATCGCCACGCTGCTGGAGACGTCGCAGCAGGGCGGGGAGGCCGTGATGGCGATGCAGTTCGACCGGCTGACCCGCGACTCGCGCAGGCGCATCGCCGAGGAACTGGACGACCTCAACAAGCAGCTCACCTTCACGTTCGCCGAACGCCCGGCCAGTTCGGGTGACGACCTGACGCTGCGACCGTTCTCCGGTACCGAGGACCGCGACCTGTTCGCCGCGCGCACCGAGGACGTCGGCGCCACCGGTGACGGCTCGGGCGGCCCGGCGGGGTCGCTGGACGACGAGATCGCCGCCGCGCTGGGTCGGGTCTCGGCCGAGGAAGCGGTGTGGTTCGTCGCCCTGGACGGCGCCCAGAAGGTGGGCATGGTGTTCGGTGAGCTGGTGGCAGGCGAGGTCAACGTGCGCATCTGGATCCACCCCGAGCACCGCCACCGCGGCTTCGGCACGGCGGCGCTGCGTCGGTCGCGGTCGGAGATGGCGGCGTGCTTCCCGGCGGTCCCCATGGTGGTGCGCGCGCCCGGCGCCGTGCCGAAGGCATGACGGACGCGGCCCTGGCCGCGCAGATCGCAACCGAGGCCGGCGAGCTGCTCCTGGCCCTGCGCGAGCAGGTGGGGTTCGCCGACCCGTACGGTCTCGGCGATCTCGGCGACCGCCGGGCCAACGACCTCATCCTGAAGCGCCTGGCGCAGGAGCGGCCCCGGGACGCGGTGCTGTCGGAGGAGGCCGCCGACGATCTCGCCCGGCTGTCGGCCGACCGCGTGTGGATCGTCGATCCCGTCGACGGCACGCGGGAGTATTCGATCCCGCGCCGCGTCGACTGGGCGGTGCACATCGCGCTGTGGCAACGCGGGGCGGGGGACGCATCCGGCGCGGGTGGCATCTCCGACGCCGTGGTGGGCCTGCCCGCCTCCGGCATCGTCTACCGCACCGACACCGTCACCGGTCCGCCGCCGCGCGCGCCCGGTCCCATCCGGATCGCCACCAGCAGGCACCGGCCGCCGACGCTGCTGTGGTACCTGCGCGACGTCATCGACGTCGAACTGATCGGCATCGGGTCCGCAGGCGCCAAGGCCATGGCGGTGGTTCGTGGCGAGGTCGACGCGTACGTGCACGCCGGTGGCCAGTGGGAGTGGGACTCCGCGGCGCCTGCCGGCGTGGTGCGGGCCGCCGGCCTGCACGCCTCGCGCATCGACGGCTCGCCGCTGCTCTACAACCGCCCGGACCCGTACCTGCCGGACCTGCTGATGTGCCGGCAGGAGTTCGCCGAACCGCTGCTGACGGCCATCGCAAGCGTCCTCTGACCCGCACGCGGGAATGGATCGGACCCGCGAGGCGTCCGAATGGAGGCGCCGCGCCGACGCGCGACATGACACGGACACCCCCGTACGCGAGGAGACGGACATCGAAACTAGAGTCGACGCCATGCAATCGTGGCCCGCACCGGCAGTGCCGGAGGTGCTGGGGCGCGGTCCGGAACTGCGGCTCTTCGACAGCGCCGACCGGCAGGTGCGCCCGGTGTCCGCCGGCGACGTCGCGACGATGTACGTCTGCGGCATCACCCCGTACGACGCGACACACCTGGGGCATGCCGCCACCTACCTGACCTTCGACCTGGTGCATCGGCTGTGGCTGGACTCCGGCCGCACCGTGCGCTACGTGCAGAACGTCACCGACGTCGACGATCCGCTGTTCGAGCGGGCCGAGCGTGACGGCATCGACTGGCGGACGCTCGGCGACCGCGAGACCCAACTGTTCCGCGAGGACATGGCGGCGTTGCGGGTGCTGCCGCCGCACGACTACGTGGCGGCCACCGACGCCATCGCCGAGGTCGTCGAGCTGGTCGAGAAGATGCTGGCCTCGGGTGCGGCCTACGTCGTGGACGACGAGTACCCGGACGTGTACTTCCGGGCCGATGCGACGCTGCAGTTCGGCTACGAGTCGGGGTACGACCGCGAGACCATGCTGCGCCTGTTCGGTGAGCGCGGCGGCGATCCCGACCGGGCGGGCAAGGCCGATCCGCTCGACGCGCTGCTGTGGCGTGCGGAGCGTCCCGGCGAGCCCAGCTGGCCGTCGCCGTTCGGGCCGGGCAGGCCCGGTTGGCACGTGGAGTGTGCGGCGATCGCGCTGTCGCGTCTGGGCACCGACCTCGACGTGCAGGGCGGCGGCAGCGACCTGATCTTTCCCCACCACGAGTTCTCCGCCGCGCACGCCGAGGCCGTCACCGGCGAGCGGCGGTTCGCACGGCACTACGTGCACGCCGGCATGATCGGCTGGGACGGCCACAAGATGAGCAAGAGTCGCGGCAACCTGGTGCTGGTGTCCCGGTTGCGGGCCGACGGCGTCGAGCCGTCGGCGATCCGGCTGGGGCTGTTCGCCGGCCACTACCGCAGCGACCGGTTCTGGAGCGACGACGTGCTCGCCGAGGCCCAGACCCGCCTGGCCACGTGGCGGCGGGCGGCGGGGCTGCCCGCGGGCCCGGCGGCCGACGACGTCGTCGCGCGGGTCCGGCAGTACCTCGCCGACGACCTGGACACCCCGAAAGCGCTTGCCGCGCTGGACGGCTGGTCGGCCGATGCCCTGGAGTACGGCGGTCACGACGCGGGGGCCCCGCGCACGGTCGCTGCGGCCGTCGACGCCCTGCTCGGGGTCACCCTGTAGTACGTTTCGGCCATGGTGTCCGGGACCGACGTTCGTGGCAAGACCGTGTTCCTCACCGGCGGGGCCGCCGGGATCGGCGCCGACGTGGCGCGCCGACTGCACGCCAAGGGTGCCCAGCTGGTGCTCACCGACGTCGACCGGGCGCAGCTGACGGCGATCTCCGCCGAGCTGGGTCAGACCCGCGTGCTGACCGCGGTGGCCGACGTCCGTGACCTGGCGGCCATGCACGCCGCCGCCGCGGCGGCCGTCGAACGGTTCGGCGGCATCGACACCGTGGTGGCCAACGCCGGCATCATCAGTTACGGCTCGGTGCTGCAGGTGGATCCGGAGGCGTTCCGGCGGCTGCTGGAGGTCAACGTGCTGGGCGTGTTCCACACCGTGCGGGCGACGCTGCCGTCGGTGCTCGAGCGCCGCGGCTACGTGCTCATCGTGTCGTCGTTGGCGGCGTACGCCGCCGCGCCGGGCCTGGCTCCGTACAACGGGTCGAAGGCCGCCGTCGAGCAGTTCGCCAATGCGCTGCGCCTCGAGGTGGCCCACCGCGGCGTCGCCGTCGGATCGGCGCACATGTCCTGGATCGACACGGCCATGGTGCGCGACACGAAGTCGGACCTGTCGATGTTCGGGGAGATGCTGTCGCGGCTGCCGTGGCCGCTGTCGACCACCACGTCGGTGGGCAAGTGCGCCGACGCATTCGTCAAGGGCATCGAGGGGCGCCAGACGCGGGTGTTCTGTCCGGAGTGGGTGGCCGTGGCCCGGTGGCTCAAGCCGGTGCTGTCGACGCGGCTCGGTGAGGCGCCGGTGCGGGCCATCGTGCCGGACATCCTGCCGCGGATGGACGCCGAGGTGGCCGCGCTGGGACGGTCCACGAGCGCACACACCGAGGAGATGGAACGCACCGACCAGGAGTGACCCGGAGTGACGTCCCGGGGCTATCCCCGGAAGCCCGGGCCGCGGCGGCGGAGGTAGCGCTCGAATTCCGCGGCCAGCGCGTCGCCGTCGATCTTGCCGATGGCCTCGGTCATGTCGACCTCGGCGTCGCCGCGTTCCTCGAGTGACTGCACGTACTCGGCGATCTCCTCGTCCTCGGCGGTCATCTCGGTGACGGCCTGCTCCCACTCCTCGGCGGCGGTGATCAGGTCGGCCAGCGGCACCTCGACGTCGAGGACCTCCTCGACGCGGCGCAGCAGCGCCACGGTGGCCTTCGGATTGGGCGGCTGCGAGACGTAGTGCGGTACGGCCGCCCAGAACGTGACGGCGGGGATGCCTGCGGCCACGCACGCGTCCTGGAACACCCCCGCGATGCCGGTCGGCCCCTCGTAGCGGGTCTCCTCGAGGCCGAAGTACTTGGCCGAGTCGGGGGAGTAGGCCGCACCCGACACCGGCACCGGCCGGGTGTGCGGGGTGTCGGCCAGCAGCGCGCCCAGGATCACGACGGTGTCGACGTTGAGCTTGTCGGCGATGGCCAGCAACTCCGCGCAGAAGGTGCGCCAGCGCATGTTCGGTTCGACGCCGTGCATCAGCACCACGTCGCGGTCGCTGCCGGGCGGGCGGCAGTAGGAGATCCGCATCGACGGCCAGACCAGCTCGCGCGTCACGCCGTCGACCTGCCGGATCACGGGTCGGTTCACCTGGTAGTCGTAGTAGGACTCGTCGTCGATCTCGACGATGGTCTCGGCCTCCCACATGGCATCGAGGTGCTCGACGGCGTCGCTGGCCGCGTCCCCGGCGTCGTTCCAGCCCTCGAAGGCCGCGACCACGATGGGGGCGTTCAGATCGGGCAACTCTGTCACCAAACCAGCGTAAGCCCTGCACCGTCGCCGCGGCTTGCACCACCGCCGGTTCGGCGGGCGACGCGGCGGGTCGACGAAATACCACCGGTTGCCCTCTGGTTAACCTGGATGACGACGACATCGCCGACGGGATCACCGCCAGCTCTCGCCACGGTGTCGAGCTGGGCGTCCAGACGTCGTCGGGGTGACGACGTAGACTCTTCTCGCCGAGAGGCGTTGCAACGGATCCGGGTGTTCGCCGGTGTCCGCCACGCTCGGCGAGAGTCAAGGACGCCTTCCGCCACGGAAGGGAACGTACGTGAACGCCTCTGATTCGCTCGCCTCCGCGCCACCGGCGTTCGAGCCGAACATCCGGCCGGACTGCACTGCGGAGCTGACGGCCGCCCTCCGATCGCGGATCGTGGTCATCGACGGCGCCATGGGCACCGCCATCCAGCGGGATCGGCCCGACGAGGCCGGCTACCGCGGTGACCGCTTCACGGAGTGGCCGACCGCCCTCCAGGGCAACAACGACCTGCTCACCCTGACGCAGCCGCAGCTCATCGAGGGCATCCACCGCGAGTACCTCGAGGCGGGCGCCGACATCCTCGAGACCAACACGTTCAACGCCAACGCCGTCTCGCTGGCCGACTACGACATGGTCGACCTGGCGTACGAGCTGAATCATGCGGGGGCCGCGCTGGCGCGTAAGGCAGCCGACGAGTTCGGCACCCCGGACCGGCCCCGCTACGTCGCAGGCGCCATCGGCCCGACGACGCGTACGGCGTCGATCTCGCCCGACGTCAACGACCCCGGCGCGCGCAACGTCTCCTACGACCAGCTGGTGGCGGCCTACCTGGAGGCCGCCAACGGTCTGGTCGACGGCGGTGCGGACCTGCTCATCATCGAGACGATCTTCGACTCGCTGAACGCCAAGGCCGCGGTGTTCGCCGTGGAGACGCTGTACGAACAGCGCGGCCGCCGCTGGCCGCTGATCATCTCCGGCACCATCACCGACGCGTCCGGTCGCACCCTGTCCGGTCAGGTCACCGAGGCCTTCTGGAACGCGATCCGGCACGCCAGGCCGCTCGCGGTGGGGCTGAACTGCGCGCTGGGTGCCCCCGAGATGCGGCCCTACATCGCCGAGGTCGCCCGCATCGCCGACACGTTCGTGTCCTGCTACCCCAACGCCGGCCTGCCCAACGCGTTCGGCGAGTACGACGAATCACCCGAGCGGCAGGCGTCCTACATCGCCGAGTTCGCCGAGGCCGGGCTGGTGAACCTGGTCGGCGGCTGCTGCGGCACGGCACCGCCGCACATCGCCGAGATCGCGAAGGTGGTCGAGGGCAGAAAGCCCCGCGAGCTGCCGCAGATCCCGGTCGCGACCCGGCTCTCGGGGCTGGAGCCGCTCAACATCACCTCCGACTCGCTGTTCGTCAACATCGGCGAGCGCACCAACATCACCGGCTCGGCCCGGTTCCGCAACCTCATCAAGGCCGGCGACTACGACACTGCCCTGTCGGTGGCCCTGCAGCAGGTGGAGGTCGGTGCGCAGGTCATCGACATCAACATGGACGAGGGCATGATCGACGGCGTCGCCGCCATGGATCGCTTCACCAAGCTGATCGCGGCCGAGCCCGACATCAGCCGCGTCCCGGTGATGATCGACTCCTCGAAGTGGGACGTCATCGAGGCCGGCCTGAAGAACGTGCAGGGCAAGCCGATCGTCAACTCGATCTCCCTGAAGGAGGGCGAGGAGAAGTTCGTCCGCGAGGCCCGGCTGTGCCGCAAGTACGGCGCCGCCGTCGTCGTCATGGCCTTCGACGAGCAGGGCCAGGCCGACAACCTGGAGCGGCGCAAGGAGATCTGCGGCCGCGCCTACCGGATCCTGACCGAGGAGGTCGGCTTCCCGGCCGAGGACATCATCTTCGACCCGAACTGCTTCGCGCTGGCCACCGGCATCGAGGAGCACGCCACCTACGGCATCGACTTCATCGAGGCGTGCGCGTGGATCAAGGAGAACCTGCCGGGGGTGCACATCTCCGGTGGCATCTCCAACGTGTCGTTCTCGTTCCGTGGCAACAACCCGGTGCGCGAGGCCATCCACGCGGTGTTCCTGTTCCACGCCATCAAGGCCGGGCTGGACATGGGCATCGTCAACGCAGGCGCATTGGTGCCGTACGACTCGATCGACCCCGAGCTGCGGGACCGCATCGAGGACGTGGTGCTCAACCGGCGCCCCGACGCCGCCGAACGCCTGCTGGAGATCGCCGAGCGGTTCAACACGTCCGAGAAGGCCGACGATCCTGCGGCGGCCGAGTGGCGCAGCCTGCCGGTGCGCGAGCGCATCACGCACTCGTTGGTCAAGGGCATCGACGCGCACGTCGACGACGACACCGAGGAACTGCGGGCCGAGATCGCCGCAGCCGGCGGCCGTCCGATCGAGGTCATCGAAGGCCCGCTGATGGACGGCATGAACGTCGTCGGCGACCTGTTCGGCTCGGGCAAGATGTTCCTGCCCCAGGTCGTGAAGTCCGCCCGCGTGATGAAGAAGGCGGTGGCCTACCTGCTGCCGTACATCGAGGCGGAAAAGGAAGCGTCGCAGACCAAGACCAAGGACACCAACGGCACGATCATCATGGCGACGGTCAAGGGCGACGTTCACGACATCGGCAAGAACATCGTGGGCGTGGTGCTGCAGTGCAACAACTACGAGGTCATCGACCTCGGCGTGATGGTGCCCGCCCAGAAGATCCTCGACGCGGCCAAGGAACACGACGCCGACATCATCGGGCTGTCCGGGCTGATCACCCCGTCGCTGGACGAGATGGTCAACTTCGCCGTCGAGATGGAGCGGGAGGGCCTCGAGATCCCGCTGCTGATCGGCGGGGCCACGACGTCGCGCGCCCACACCGCGGTGAAGGTGGCGCCGCGTCGGTCCGGTCCGGTGGTCTGGGTGAAGGACGCGTCGCGCTCGGTGCCGGTGGCCGCCGCACTGCTCGACGACAAGCAGCGGCCCGCCCTGTTGGAGGCCACGGCGGCGGACTACGCGTCGCTGCGGGAGCGGCATGCGCAGAAGAACGAGCGGCCGATGCTGACGTTGGAGAAGGCGCGCGCCAACCGCACGCCGATCGAGTGGGACGGCTACGCGCCACCGGTGCCCGCGCAGGGTCTGGGCGTGCGGGACTTCTCCGACTACGACCTGGCCGAACTGCGCGAGTACATCGACTGGCAGCCGTTCTTCAACGCCTGGGAGATGAAGGGCCGGTTCCCCGACATCCTCAACAACCCGGCGTCGGGCGAGGCGGCCCGCAAGCTGTACGACGACGCCCAGGAGATGCTCGACACGTTGATCAAGGAGAAGTGGCTGACGGCCAACGGGGTCATCGGCTTCTTCCCCGCGAACGCCGTCGGCGACGACGTCGAGGTCTACACCGACGAGAGCCGCACGCAGGTGCTGACGACGCTGCGCAACCTGCGCCAGCAGGGGGAGCACCGGCCCGGCATCCCGAACCGGTCGCTCGGCGACTTCGTCGCGCCCAAGGAGACCGGGACCGCGGACTACGTCGGGGCCTTCGCCGTCACCGCCGGGCTCGGTGGACAGGACAAGATCGCCGAGTTCAAGGCCGCGAACGACGACTACAGCGCGATCCTGCTGGAGTCGCTGGCCGACCGGCTGGCCGAGGCGTTCGCCGAGCGGATGCACGAGCGGGTGCGCAAGGAGTTCTGGGGTTATCAGCCCGACGAGCAGCTCGACAACGCGGAGCTGATCGGGGAGCGCTACGTCGGGATCCGGCCTGCGCCCGGCTACCCCGCCTGCCCGGAGCACACCGAGAAGGAGACCCTCTTCGAAATGCTCGACGTGACGAAGCGGACCGGCATCGAGCTGACGGAGTCCATGGCGATGTGGCCGGGGGCCGCGGTGAGCGGCTGGTACTTCTCGCATCCGCAGTCGCAGTACTTCGTGGTCGGCCGCTTGGCGCAGGATCAGGTGGCCGACTACGCCCGGCGCAAGGGCTGGACGTTGCAAGAGGCCGAACGCTGGCTGGCGCCCAACCTGGGCTACAACCCGGAGGACTAGCGGCACCCCCGAAAGGTCTGGTGTGAGCCGGGGCACCCGCATGGTGATGCGACAATCGAACACATGCGCGCAGTGCTCTGGGACATGGACGGCACCCTCGTCGACTCCGAGAAGCTGTGGGACGTCGCGCTCCAGGAGCTGTATCGGCGCCGCGGCGCCGAGCTGACCCCCGAGGTCCGCGAGACCACCATCGGTGCGTCGGCCGACGACCTCATGGCCATCGTGTTCGACGACCTGGGGTTGGAGCGCGACCTCGCGGCGATGCGCCGCGAGAGCGACTGGCTGCACTCCTACACCGGGGAACTGTTCGCCGCCGGGCTGCCGTGGCAGCCCGGCGCGAAGGAGATGCTCGATGCGCTCGCCGCAGAGGACGTTCCGATGGCGCTGGTCACCAACACCCGCCGGGACCTCGCCGATCAGGCCTTGAGCAGCATCGGGCGGCACTACTTCACGGTGACCGTGTGCGGCGACGAGGTGGCCCGCGGCAAGCCGGCGCCGGACATCTACCTGCGTGCCGCCGAACTCTTGGACCTCGATCCCGCCGACTGCCTGGCGGTGGAGGATTCGGTGGCCGGGGCCACCTCGGCGGAGGCCGCCGGGTGCGTCGTGGTGGTGGTGCCCTCGGAGGTGGACGTGCCGCTGGGCGCGCGCCGCACGCGTGTCGACTCGCTGGACGTCGTGACGGTCGCCGACCTGGCGGGGATTCACGCCGGCCAGGGGTGCGGCGCCGACGTGCGCTGAAACGTCCCTGCCTCGAGACGCCATCGCGATCTCGGATCGCCCGTGGACCGGGCCCCGCGGTGCTTGAATGACCCCGTGAACCCGCTCGGGTCACCGCAGCGCTGCGAAGGGGCGACACATGGCTGGTCAGGGTCCTCCGGTCGACGATTCGGCCTCGCCGTTCCTCGACGACCACTATTCCTCGGGCAAGAGCGCCATCCGGATCGCGTCGGTCGCCGCGCTGGGCGGTCTGCTGTTCGGGTATGACAGCGCCGTCATCAACGGCGCGGTGGAATCGGTGCAGAAGCACTTCCAGATGGGCAACTTCGTGCTCGGCTGGGCGGTGGCCTCGGCGTTGATCGGCGCGGCGGCCGGCGCGCTGACAGCCGGCCGCATCGCCGACAAGCTGGGCCGGTTGTCGGTCATGAAGATCGCCGCAGTGCTGTTCTTCGTCAGCGCCATCGGCACCGGTCTGGCCACCCACGTCTGGATGTTCATCGTGCTGCGCGTCATCGGCGGCATCGCCGTGGGCGTGGCGTCGGTGATCGCACCCGCCTACATCGCCGAGACGTCGCCGCCGGGCATCCGTGGCAGGCTCGGCTCGCTGCAGCAACTGGCCATCGTCAGCGGCATCTTCCTGTCGCTCGCCGTCGACGCGCTGCTGGCCAAGCTCGCCGGTGGCGCGAGCGAGCCGCTGTGGCTGGGCCTCGAGGCGTGGCGGTGGATGTTCCTGATGATGGCGATCCCGGCCGTCGTCTACGGCGCGCTCGCGTTCACCATCCCGGAGTCGCCGCGCTATCTCGTTGCCACGCACCGTATTCCGGAGGCGCGCCGGGTGCTCACGCTGCTGTTGGGTGAACGCAACCTCGAGATCACGATCGACCGGATCAAGGCGACGCTCGACGCCGAGAAGCCGCCGTCGTGGCGTGACATGCGCAAGCCGACGGGCGGCATCTACGGCATCGTCTGGGTGGGCCTCGGCCTGTCGATCTTCCAGCAGTTCGTGGGGATCAACGTGATCTTCTACTACAGCAACGTGCTGTGGCAGGCCGTCGGTTTCGACGAGAGTTCGTCGTTCACGATCACGGTCATCACGTCGATCGTGAACATCGCGACCACGCTGATCGCGATCGCGCTGATCGACAAGATCGGCCGCAAGCCGCTGCTGCTCATCGGGTCGGCCGGCATGGCCGTGACGCTCGCGACCATGGCCGTCATCTTCGGCACCGCCACACAGGTCGACGGCCAGCCGCAGCTGGGTGGGGCCACCGGGCCCATCGCGCTGGTGGCCGCCAACCTGTTCGTCGTGGCGTTCGGCATGTCGTGGGGTCCCGTGGTGTGGGTACTGCTGGGGGAGATGTTCCCCAACCGCATCCGCGCGGCCGCGCTGGGTCTGGCCGCGGCCGGGCAGTGGATCGCCAACTGCCTCGTCACCGCGACGTTCCCCGAGCTGCGCAACACCCTCGGGCTGGCCTACGGCTTCTACGCGCTGTGCGCGGTGCTGTCGTTCCTGTTCGTGGCGAAGTGGGTGCGAGAGACCAAGGGCGTCTCGCTGGAAGACATGCACGCCGAGGTGCTGGCGGACGACCGCAGGACGGCCGCCACCTGAGCCGCCGCGAACCGGCGTGACCCGTCGCGCGCGCACGTGAAACAATCGCGTGCCGTGAAGACCTTCGAAGCCCTGTTCGCCGAATTGAGCGAGCGCGCGCGCACCCGCCCGGCGGGCAGTGGCACCGTCGCCGCGCTGGACGGCGGCGTGCACGGGCTCGGCAAGAAGATCCTCGAGGAGGCCGGCGAGGTGTGGATCGCCGCCGAGCACGAGGGTGACGACGAGCTGGCCGGGGAGATCAGCCAGCTGCTCTATTGGACGCAGGTGCTGATGATCAAGCGTGGCCTGACCCTCGACGACGTGTACGCCAAGCTGTGAGCGCCGTGTCCCAGGCCGGCGGGGGGAACGGCTCGTCGGCCATGCTGCGCGTCGCGGTGCCCAACAAGGGCGCCCTCAGCGAGTCGGCCGCCGAGATCCTGTCCGAGGCGGGGTACCGTCGCCGACGCGACGTCAAGGACCTGACGGTCATCGACCCGGTGAACAACGTCGAGTTCTTCTTCCTGCGCCCCAAGGACATCGCGATCTACGTGGGGTCCGGACAGCTCGACCTCGGCATCACCGGCCGCGACCTGGCCGCCGACTCGGACGCCTCCGTGCGTGAACGACTGGCGCTGGGGTTCGGCGGGTCGACGTTCCGGTACGCCGGCCCGGCGGGTAGGCAGTGGACGGTCGCCGACCTCGCGGGGTTGCGCATCGCGACGTCGTTTCCCAACCTGGTCCGGAAAGACCTGGCCGCCAAGGGCATCGACGCCACGGTGATCCGGCTGGACGGGGCAGTCGAGATCTCGATCCAGCTCGGCGTCGCCGACGTCATCGCCGACGTCGTCGGCTCGGGGCGCACGCTGAGCCTGCATCAGCTGGTGGCGTTCGGCGACCCGCTGTGCGAGTCGGAGGCCGTGCTCATCGAGCGCGCCGATGCCGACCCCGCGAACGCGGCTGCGCGCGATCAGCTGACCGCCCGCGTCCAGGGTGTGGTGTTCGGCCAGCAGTACCTGATGCTCGACTACGACTGCCCTCGGGCCGCGCTGGAGCGCGCCGTCGCCGTCACGCCGGGTTTGGAGTCGCCGACCATTGCGCCGCTGGCCGACCCGGACTGGGTGGCCGTGCGCGCACTGGTGCCGCGGCGCGACGTCAACGCGATCATGGACGAGATCGCGGCCATCGGTGCCAAGGCGATCTTGGCTTCCGACATCAGGTTTTGTCGCTTTTGACGTGTTAGCGTGCGGCCATGACGCACGCGCTCGTCTTGCTGCTGGCCCTGTTGATCGGCGTCATCGCAGGGTTGCGGGCGTTGACGCCACCCGCTGCCGTGGCCTGGGGAGCGATGCTGGGTTGGCTGCCCGTCGAGGGCACCTGGGCGCAGTGGGTCGGCCACCCGATCACGGTGGCGGTGCTCAGCATCCTGCTGGTGGTCGAGTTGGTCACCGATCAGCTGCCGTCGACGCCGGCGCGCACCGTGCCCATGCAGTTCGTGGCGCGCCTGGTGACGGGTGCGTTCGCGGGTGCGGTGATCGGCGCGGGCTTCCACTACACGTACAGCTCGATCGGCGCGGGCATGGTCGGCGCGGTGCTGGGCACGTTGACGGGCTTCCACGCGCGACGCGCACTGGTGGCGCGCAGCGGCAAGGACCTGCCGGTGGCGCTCACCGAGGACGTGCTCGCGGTGCTCGGTGGGTTCGCCGTCGCTGCCCTGGTCCACGTAATCTGACGTGGTGACACGCGAATTCGACGCCATCGTGGTGGGTGCCGGCCAGGCCGGACCGTCGCTGGCGGGCAGGTTGACCGCGGCGGGCAAGACCGTGGCGGTGATCGAACGCCACCTCGTCGGCGGCACGTGTGTCAACACCGGCTGCATACCCACCAAGACCTTGGTCGCCAGTGCTCATGCGGCCCACATCGCCAGCCGCGCAGCCGATTTCGGCGTCAGCACGGGCCCGGTGACGGTGGACATGGCGGCGGTCAAGGCGCGCAAGGACCGCATCGTGCTCGACGACCGGCAGGGGCTGGAGGAGTGGCTCGAGGGGATGTCCGGATGCACGCTGATCCGTGGGCACGCCCGGTTCGAGGGTCCACACGAGGTGCGGGTGGGCGACGAGGTGCTGACCGCGCCGCAGATCTTCCTGAACGTGGGCGGTCGGGCCACGGTGCCCGACATCCCGGGTTTGGCGGACATCGACTACCTCACCAACGTCGGCATCCTCGAACTCGATGCGCTCCCCGAGCATCTGGTGGTCGTCGGTGGCAGCTACATCGCGCTGGAGTTCGCGCAGATGTATCGCCGATTCGGGGCGCGTGTCAGCGTGGTCGAACGCGGGCCGCGGCTGACGCCGCGCGAGGACGAGGACGTGTCTGCGGCCATCCGGGACATCTTGGAGGGCGGGGGCATCGAGGTGCACGTCGGTGCGTCGGACATGCGAATCGACAAGCGCGACAAGGGTTTCGCGTTGCACACCGGGGGAGGTGGTGACCCCATCGTCGGGTCGCACCTGCTGGTGGCGACGGGGCGCAGGCCCAACACCGACGACCTGGGTCTGGAGGCCGCCGGGGTGCGCACCGACGGGCGCGGGTACGTCGAGGTGGACGATCAGTTGCGCACCACCGTCGACGGCATCTGGGCGCTGGGGGACTGCAACGGCAAGGGCGCGTTCACGCACACGTCGTACAACGACTTCGAGATCGTGGCCGCCAACCTGCTCGACGACGACCCGCGCCGGGTGAGCGACCGGATTCCGACGTATGCGCTGTACGTCGATCCGCCGCTGGGCCGGGTGGGGATGACCGTGGCGCAGGTGCGCGCGTCGGGGCGCAAGGCGCTGGTCGCCAAGCGGCCGATGACGCGGGTGGGTCGCGCGGTGGAGAAGGGTGAGACGCAGGGTTTCATGTCCGCCGTCGTCGACGCCGAGACCGAGAGGATCTTGGGTGCGGCGATCCTCGGTGTCGGTGGCGACGAGGTGATCCAGGACGTCCTGGACGTGATGACCGCCGACCTGCCGTACACCGCGATCTCGCGCACCATGCACATCCACCCGACGGTCAGTGAGTTGCTGCCGACGCTGCTGCAGGAGCTGGAACCCCTGGAGTAGCGCGTCGGTGCGGGTCGGCCGGGTCGGCGGGCACCGCTACCGCCCGGTTGCGCCAGGTGGTTCAGGGCCGCCGGGTCTCTCGTCGACCGCCTCGTGTGGCGCCCACGGGTCGTCGCGCCCGAGTCGGTCCGTCGGTGTGCGGGTGACGGTCTCGCCGGGAGCGTGATGTTCCGGCGCCCAGGGATCGGTGACGTCGAATTCGGCGTGGAACTCGCGGTCCGCGTCCTCGTCGACGGACGCATCCGCGCGGGCACCCCCGCCCGCCTCGATGCCTTCGCCCGGGGTCTTCTGTGGCGAATCTCCCACCGCGCAGCCACTTTCCGCGCCACCCGGTGGTGGGTGGAGTCGTTCGGTGTGGTGGTAGGTGTTCACCCGGGTTTGGCCGCGGTCCAGTAGTGGGGGTGGGTGCCATTCGACCTGGTGGCGGGCGTTGATGCGGGTGGTCCAGCCGCCGGTCGTGCCGACGAGGCGGTTGTCCGCGCCGCAGGCCAGTGCGGTGTCGTTGACGTTGGTGTTGCCGCCGTGGGCGAAGTCCTTCTTGGCGTGGTGGACTTGGCAGCCGTACGCCCCGACGGTGCAGCCGGGTTTGGTGCAGCCGCCGTCGCGGGTGATCAGGGCGAGGCGTTGCACGACGGTGGCGGTGCGGCGGGTCTGGAACAGGTCGAGGACCTTGCCGGTGGCATCGTCGAACAGGGTGAGGAATCCGGTGGTGGTGGATTGGGCGGCGAGCTGCAGGATCTCGCGGCGGGTGAGCACGGTGCCGCCGCCGGTGACCCCGACGCCGGCGCGGGACTCCAGATCGCTCAACGTGGTGCGGATCAGGATCGCGGTGGGAATCCCGTTGAGCCGGCCCAACTCGCCCTTGTCCAGGGCCGTGCGGTGGAGGAACGCCAAGGCGTCGTGGCGGCGCTGGGCCAGGGTGCGGTCGTCGGCGTCGATCTGCGCCTGCGACGGCGTGCCGGAGGTGCACGGGTGCTCGTCGGTGGGGTTGCACATGCCGGGGGCGGCGAACTTCGCCAACAGGACTTCCAGTGCGGCCCAGGCGGCGGCGGTCATCACCACCGAGACGGCGACGGTGCCGTCGGGGCCCTGCTTGCCGACGGTCATGCCGCGACGCCGCACCCCGTCCTCGTCGGTGGGTTCCGGTCCATCCTGATCGAGCAGGTACAGCGCACGCTTGAGATCAGTGGCGAGCTGATGGGGCGCCATGGTGGTGGCCGCCCGCGCCCAGGCGACCTCCAAGGCTTGTCGTCGGATCGGGTCGACGTGGCCGGGGATCTTCGCGACGGCGTCCCGGATCACGGTCACGTGGTCGGCGTTGATCACCCCGCGCGCCACCGCGATCGCGGTGGCGGGCAACTTGGGTGGCATGGGTTGGCCGGTCAGGGACCGTCGGGGGCCGAGGTCAGCGGCCACGGCGACGCGGCGCTTGGCCTCCCTGGGGTGCAGGTTCAGCCGCACCTGGAGTGCGTCGGCGAGACTCTTGGCACCCAACTGGGATGGCGGGGTGTCGGCGTTCAGGGAGGTAACGAGCCGGTGCTCCACCGCCGGAATCTGGCAGCGGTGGGTCTCCAGCTCGGCGAGGAGTCCCACCCGTTCAGCGGCGTCGAGTGATTCGAGGTCGCAGGCGGCCAGCGCGTCGACGGCGGCGCGCAACGCTGCCACCGCGTCTGACACCGCGTCTGACACCATCCCCGCCCGCATGCTTCGAACATACATTCGAGGTCTGACATCTGCCGGTCCGCGTTGACCCGAGGGTCTGTTGGCAGGTGTTCGAGATGCCGGCCGGCAAGCGGCTGGCTCCAATGCTCACTAACTGGTCGCGGTCTTGAGGCGCTTCGGGAAGCTGACCATCACCGAGGGCGCCGCCGTGTTGCTGAGTGTGATGTCGGCGGCGACCATCGACCGCTGCCTCGTCGACGAGCACCGGCAACGGATACGAGTTCATGAGGCAATAGGCGTGGCGCTAAAAGGCGGCGGAACGTGGCTGACGTGATCGGTGGGCAGTCATAGGCCGTCCCCGTGTCCGAATCCGTCGCGACGGCTACCCGGGCATCGGCACGCGCCCCGGAACGAAATCCGTTGACGCGCACCGGTGTTCAGGCCGATCAGGGGATGCCGTTGATGCCTGGGTGCTGCCCCGGCGCGATGGTCTGCGGGTTCGGCGCCTTGACGTCCGGGGTGAACAGGTTGCCACCGGTGGGCTCGACGCCCTTCTCGGTGGGCTCGGGAGTGACGGCGCCCGACGGGGTGGTCTCCGGCGCCGACGTCGTGGCCGACGTGGTCGGCGTCGTCGAGGTGGACGGCGACTCCTGCGACGACGAACCGCAGCCGGCGAGCAGCGCGGCCGCTGCGGCGGCGACGATTCCCGCGGTGAAGGTGACGTCGCGGCGCGAGGTGTGGGTCATGGACATGGCTTCCTTCTCGGCGATCCGGTCTCAGTTGTTGCGGTGGACGCCGGGCGGCTCGGTGGGCGCGGGCGGGGCGAGCACCGACGGCGTGAACAGGTTGCCGCCCGTGGGGTTGATGCTCTTCTCGGTGGGCTCCGCCGGCGGTTCGGTGGCCGAGGTGGGGGCCGGCTGCTCCGTCGTCGTGGTGACCGACGTGGTCTCCGTGGTCGACGACGGCGACGACGGGGCGGGGCTCTCGCTGTTCGAGCACCCGACCAGCGCGACCATGGTCACGGCGGCGAGCCCGCCCAGCAGCACCGCGGCGCGGCGCACCGGCACGGGGCGCGCGACGGCGTGATCGTGGTGGTTCATGGGGCTGTCCTCCCTGGCTCGGGTCGGGCGGCTCGAGCGTCGCCGACACGTTGATCTTGGTGCATCCCGGCGTCCACGTCGACCCCGCTCCCGGTCAACCCGGCTTCCGGCCACCCGGGCCGCGATGTTTCCGGCTAGCAGCAATGCGGTCAGGCGAATGCCCGCGCGTACTGCGGTGGATGGTGGGCCGACGCGCCGAGGTGGTGCGCGGCCTGCCAGACCCACCCCGGGTTGCGCAGCAGTTCCCTGGCCAAGAACACCGCGTCGGCCCGGCCGCCGGCGACGATCTCCTCGGCCTGGTCTGCGGTAGTGATGAGTCCGACCGCACTGGTCGGAATGCCGACGGCGTCACGGATGCGCTCGGCGAACGGCACCTGATAGCCGGGCGCCACCGGGATCGCGGCGTCGGGCACCGCGCCCCCGGTGGACACGTCGACGAGGTCCACACCCAGGTCCCTCAGGCGCGTGGCGAGCACGACGGTGTCCTCGACGGTCCACCCGGGCCGGGGATCGGCGGTGTCTCCGGCCAGCCAGTCGGTGGCCGACACCCGGAACAGCAGTGGCAGCTGGGCGGGCCACACGGCACGCACGGCGGTGACCACCTCGAGCGCGAAGCGCAGCCGATTCTCCAGGCCGCCGCCGTAGTGATCGGTGCGCACGTTCGACTGCGGCGAGAGGAACTGGTGGATCAGATAGCCGTGTGCGCCATGCAGTTCCAGCACGCGGAAGCCCGCCGTGGCAGCGCGGGCGGCGGCGGCGGCGAACGCCTCGACGATGCCGGCGATCTCGGCGACGGACAGCTCGGCGGGGCTCGGCAGCCTGCCGAACGGAACGGCGCTGGGCGCCACGGTGTCCCAACGCGGACCAGGCTCGCCCCAGGGCCGGCCCGTCGCACCCTTGCGCCCGGCGTGCACCAGCTGAATGCCCGGCACCGCGCCCTGGGAGCCGACGACGTCGGTGATCCTGCGCAGGGCGGCCGCCTGGCGGTCGTTCCACAGTCCGAGGTCGTAGACGCTGCTGCGGCCCACGGGGTGAACGGCGGTGGCCTCGGTCATCACCAGCGCGGCGCCTGCGGTCGCGCGCGAGCCGAGATGTTGGACGTGCCAATCCGTCGGGGCGCCTTCGTCGGGACCGGCGGGCACCGCCGCGAATTGCATCATCGGCGACATCCAGGCGCGGTGGGCGAACGTCACCGAGCGCAGGGTCAATGGGCTGAAGAGGGCGGACACGGCGGCCTCAGTGCCCCGGGCCGTAGAGCCCGAAGCGCAGGTCGGGATCTCCTGGCGTCCAGGTGTTCTCGAACTGCGACCGTTCGCCCATCGCCACGACGCGACGCAGCAGCGCATCGCTGAGCTGCAGTTGGGCGGGTTCCCACTTGGTGAGCGCGGCCGCGATGTCGCCGCCGGCGTCGACCAGCGCATCGGCCAGCGCCCAGCCGTCGGCAGCGGCCTTGGCCGTCCCGGCCGCGGCGTGGGGGCGCGAGGCGCACGCCGCGTCGCCGATCAGCGCCACGCGTCCCATCGCCATCCGGGACGAGCGCACGTCCGAGAGCACCTGCAGGTAGGGCTGTTCGGTGGCGAGCACGGCCTCTGCGACGGTGGGGGCGAGGAGCTCCGACGCGGCGGCCCTCAGCTCGGCGACGTAGCGGTCCTGGACCTGCCCGGGGTGCACCGAGACGGTGCCGCCGAAACCGCGCTTGTCGATCAGCATCTCGCTGAGGTCGGGTCCCGCGGGCACGTTGCGGTACCACACGTAGTTCATCAGCCGGTCCTCGAGCGCCAGGCTCGTCTCACCCGGAATGGGATACATCGTGATGTGTGAGTGGGGGATCACGTCGTAGGTGATGGCGTCGGCGAGCGTGGCCCGGGCCTGCGCGCTCAGGTCGCGCAGTCGGCACGTTCCGCGCCAGCCGACGTAGCCGGCGTAGCGCAACCGCGCGTCGGGATCGAAGCGTTCACGCGCGGCCGACGTCACGCCGTCGGCGAACACCACCAGGTCGGCGGATTCCGTTCTGCCGCTGACGAAGCGGACGGAGGCGCGCTCGTCGTCCTGGTCGAAGCCGCACGCGTACTCGCCGTAGTGGTAGTGGTCGGTACCGAAGTCGGCGAGCAGGGCGCGGTAGAACGTGCCCCACGACGTGTAGGTCCAGGTGGCCTGCTCGCGGTAGACGACGTCACCCGTGCGATCGAGGTATTGCACGTAGTTGGTGGAGGTGCTCAGGTCGTCGAGGTGCTGGGAGCTGCGCTCGGTGAACCAGCGCACCGTGTCGGGCTGGAGCACGATGCCGCTGCCGCGGCCGTCCAGCGCGGTCGGCGTGCGCTCGTAGACGTCGACGTGGAATCCGATGTCGCGCAGCAGTAGTGCGGTGGTGAGGCCGCCGATGGAACCGCCGACGACGATGGCGGTGGCGTGGGCGTAGCTGGTCATGACGAGCTCTTCTCGTTGCGGGGGCCGGTGAGGGTGGCCGGGGTGGGATCGGTCGGAATCGCGCCGGAGGGGACGTCGGCGTCCGTCGGCAGGGGTAGGCCCCGGGTCTCCTTCGCGAAGCCGAGACCGACGACGGCGACGAGTCCGAGGGCCGCGACCGATGCGGTGGCCATGCCGAGATTGCCCCCGAACCACGAGGTGGCGATGGCGCTCGCGGTCAGCGGTCCCAGCGCCGTCACGATGCGGCCGACGCTGTTGCAGGTGGCCAGTGCGGTGGCCCGCACGCTCGGGGGGAACAGTTCGGGTCCGTAGATGAACGTTCCGGACAGGGCGCCGAAGAGGCCGAAGCCCAGGAAGGGCATGGCGACGGTCAGTTCGGCGTAGCTGCGTTCGAACGGGAACGCCCACGCGACCGACGCCGCCGACACCGCGAAGCTCACCACGAAGCTGGTGCGCCTGCCGATGGCGTCGGCCAGGAAGCCCCAGGACGCGTAGCCGATGATGCCGCCTGCGTTGAACAGCATGGCCGCCATGGCCACTCGGTGGTCGGCGACGGCGCGGGAGAGGTCCTCGGCGGCGGTGATGCCGCGGATCACCTGGGGGTACCACGTGCTGACGCTCCAGAACGCGATCAGCGCACCGGTCGCCAGCGTCGTGCACACCAGCATGGGGTGCAGCAACGGCGGCGCGAACAGCCGGCGTAGGACGAAGCGCTCACGGGAAGCCTTGCCGCCGACGTCCTTCCGGCTGCGTCGCGCGTCCATGCTCGCCTGGACCTCGGGTGGCTCCGGGACGTAGCGGCGGATGAACCACACCAGCAGCGCCGGAACGCCGGCCAGCAGCAGCATCGCCCGCCAGCCGTAGTGGCCCAGCACCGCGTAGGCGGCGGCCGCGGCGAAGAAGCCGCCGGCGTACCCGGCCATCATGAGACCGCCCGCACGGGCGCGGTAGCGGTTGCGCCACGTCTCGGCGATCAGCGCCGCGCCCACGGGGGCCTCGACGCCGGATCCGACGCCGGCGACGAAGCGCAGCAGGCCCAGCTGCCACCAGGTGTCGGAGAACGCGGCCAACGCGCTGAACACCGCGTAGGTGAGGATGCCCACCGACAGCACCCGGGTGCGGCCGAAGTAGTCGGCGAGCATCCCGAACAGGATGCCGCCCACCGCCCAGCCCAACAGGAACAGTGCGACGGTGATGCCGCCGTAGTAGCCGACCGCGGAGGCGGAGGCCTCGATGCCGCTGTGCGGCAGCAATTCGCCCATGGTGGGCCCGAGCACCAGGACGAAGAGGCTCGCGGCGAAGCCGTCCAGACCCCAGCCCAGGGTGGTGCCGGCCAGCACCAGCCACTGCACGCGGGTGATCTCGTGGCGCCACCCGGTCGCCTGCGCGGCGCTCATCAGTTCAACCGCCCGTGCTCGCGGCCGCCGTACCAGTCGACCGGCTCGGCAGCCGTGCGCACCACGATGGTCTTGACCCAGGAGAAGTCGTCGAAGGACTCCGCCCCGGCGTCCTTGCCGGTGCCGGACTCCTTGACCCCACCCCAGGGCAGTGAGGGCTCGAGGCGGTGATGGTCGTTGACCCACACCATGCCCGCCACGATGCGGCCCGCCACCCGGTGTGCCCGGCCGACGTCGCGGGTCCACACCCCGGCGCCCAGGCCGTAGCGGTTGTCGTTGGCCATCCGCACGGCGTCGTCCTCGTCGTCGAACGGGATCACGACGGCCACCGGACCGAAGATCTCCTCGGACGCCACGCCCATCGACATGGTGGCGTCGGCGAGCACGGTGGGTGACAGGAAGAAGCCGTCGCGCAACGACTCCGGGAGTTCCGGGGTGTCGCCACCGGCCGCCAGCCGGGCACCCTCGCGCACGCCGCCCTCGACCAGGGCGGTCACCTTGGCCAGTTGGCGGGCACTGATCAGCGGTCCCATCTGCGTGTCCGGATCGGTGGGGTCGCCCACGCGGATGGCTCGGGCGCGGTGCCCGAGCGCCGCCACGAAGGCGTCGTAGACGCCGCGCTGCACCAGGAAACGCGAACCGGCGACGCAGGACTGGCCGGCGGCCACGAAGGCGGCGAACGCCGCGCCTTCGGCGGCGTCGGTCGGGTCGACGTCGTCGAACACGATCACCGGCGTCTTGCCGCCCAGTTCGGCGGTCACGCGGGCGAAGCGGGCGGCCGTCGCGAGCGCGGCGGATCGGCCCGCCTCGGTGCCGCCGGTCAGCGTGATCTTCGCGACGTCGGGATGTTCGGTGAGCCGGACACCGGCGTCCCGGCCGCCGGTCACGACGGTGACCACGCCCTCGGGGAGCCCTGCCCTGGCCATGATCTCGCCGAGGGCCACGGTGGTCAGCGGTGTCAGCTCCGAGGGTTTGACGACGACGGTGTTGCCGTTGGCCAGCGCCGCGGAGAGGCTGCGGCCGAGGATCAGCAGCGGATGGTTGAACGGCGTGATGATGCCGCACACGCCGAGCGGGAGGCGCTGCTGGTAGGTCAGGTGTGGTCCGTCGCCGGGCAGTACGGCCGGGCGTTGGGCGGCGAGCAGGCCGGCGTTGTAGCGAAACCACTCCGGGACCCGGGACAGTTGCGCGCGGGTCTCGGTGATGGGTCTGCCGTTGTTGAGCGCCTCGAGGGTGTAGAGCCGTTCGGCGTCGGCTTCGATGGCGTCGGCGATGCGCAGCAGCAGCCGTGCCCGCGCGCTGCGGGTCATGGCGGGCCACGGTCCCGCCTCGAACGCGGTCTTGGCCGCGGCGACGGCGGCGTCGACGCCCGCCGCGCCGTGCTCGGGCACGGTGTCGATGACGGTTCCGGTAGCGGGATTGATGACGTCACGGTGATCCACCCGGATGGGGGAGCCGACATCGCTGGCGACTGGTGTCATGGGTCGTCCTTCCTCGTGACGCGGGATTCAGCGTCATGATGAGTGTCGACCCGGTCACCGTCGGCGGCAATGTCCACGGCAACACTGTTGTTTGCGCCCATGTGTCATGGAGAACACCGGAAGACACGTGACGTCGGCGTGATGCCGCACGGCAGCGGTGAACGGTGCGGCACCGGTGAACGGCGCGGCACCGGCCGCGGTCAGCGGGCAGCGGTCAGCGGCGCTGGACCAGCAGCGCCTGCGCGGACGTGCCGACGTAGCCGTCGCGGTCGAAGATCTCGGCGGTGGTCGCGCCGATGCCGTCGGGCCCGATCGACGCGCGGGCGCGCAGCGCGAAGTCGTCGCCTCTCGGCAGCCGGTGCAGGTGCACCGTGGTGTCGGTGTTCATGAACACGAACTCGTTCGGATCCAGCACGGCGCCTACACCGTTGGCGCAGTCGACCACCATGGCCAGCCGCTGCAGGGCGGTGGTCGGTTCGTCGTCGATGAGCGGCACCAGCGGGCTCAGCCAGCTGGTGAAGGCCTCGTCCGGCTCGGTGTGCTGCCTGCGCCAGCTCACGGTTTCCAGGAACCCGGGCGCGCCTGCCCAGCCGTGCGGGACGTCGACGGCCGTACCCTCGCGCAGCGGGGGATGGCGGTCGGAGACGGCGTCGGCGGTGTCGGTGGTGGCCATCAGCCACGCGGTCGCGCGCGCGACGGCGCGGAATTCGCCATCGGGCCGGGCGGCGAGCATCTCGGCCGCCACCAGGGCGATGCGGCTTCCCGGCCGTTCGACCCATGCCCGGACCCGCACCGGCGCCACGGGTACGGCGCCCAGGATGTCCAGGGTCACCCGGCCCACCCGCATGCCGGGAGCGGCAACGTCCTCGATGGCGCGGGTCAGCAGCGCCAGCGGTGGCGAACCGTGCTGCAGAGACGGGCCCCAATTGCTGGCGGTGCCGGCCGTCGACTCGAAGGTCGCGAACTCGCCGTCGGCGGGCAGCCGACGGTACAGGCAGTCGATCACGCGGCCGGCTCCGCCAAGGTGGTGGGCCAGCCCGGGTACGGCGGTGGCGTGCCGCCGAACACCGGGCACGCCGTGCGGTGCGCGCACCAGTCGCAGAGGCGGGACTGCTTCGGTCGGAAGTCGCCGGTGCGCCCGGCGGCCAGGATGGCCTGCCACATGGCCATCAACGTCCGTTCGAACCGCAGCAGTTCGTCGTGGGCCGGGGCGTAGTCGAGCACCTGCCCGTCGGCCAGGTAGATGAGCCGCAGCCGGGTGGGCAGCACGTCCCTCGAGCGCAACAGCGCCACGGCGTAGAACTTCATCTGGAACAACGCCTTGGCCTCGGCGAGTGCCCGCGCCGCGGGCGGGGCCTTGCCCGTCTTGTAGTCCACCACGCGCAGTTCGCCCGTCGGTGCGACGTCGATGCGGTCGACGAACCCGCGCAGCGGCGTCCCGTCGGCCAACTCCACCTCGACCCGCTGCTCGCAGCTCTGCGGATCGAACCGCGTCGGATCCTCCAGCCGGTAGTACCCGGTGAGCAGGCGGCCGGCCTCGGCGAGCAGCGCGGCGCGGGCCTCGGGCGCCAGCTCGGCCGCCCATTCGGGATGCTCGTCGGCCACCTTCTGCCACGCGGGGTCCAGCAGTTCCAGCGCCGTGGTCACGTCCCGGCCCGCGGCGGGCAGCGCATACAACCGTTCCAGCGCGGCGTGCACCACCGACCCCCGCACCTGCGCCGTGGACGGCGGCTCGGGGAGCCGGTCGACGGCACGGAACCGGTAGAGCAGCGGACACTGCTTGAAGTCGCCCGCCCGCGACGGGGACAACGCCGGACGCCGGACCGCGGGAGCAGCTGCGTCGGACATGTCGATCAGCCTAGGACGCCCCTCGGACAACCCCGCGCACCCGGTCCGGCGCGTTCGATGGCAGGCTGTGCGGCTGTGTCCACCACCGGTCCCTTCGTCGTCGGCGATCGCGTCCAGTTGACCGACGCCAAGGGCAGGCACTACACGATGGTGCTGGCCCCCGGCGGCGAGTTCCACACGCATCGCGGCGCCATCCCGCACGAGTCGGTGCTCGGTCAGCCCGAGGGCAGCGTGGTCAAGTCGACCAACGGCGACCCGTTCCTGGTGCTGCGCCCGTTGCTCATCGACTACGTGCTGTCGATGCCGCGCGGCGCCCAGGTGATCTATCCCAAGGACGCGGCGCAGATCGTGCACGAGGGCGACGTGTTCCCCGGCGCCACCGTGCTGGAGGCCGGTGCCGGATCCGGGGCGCTCACCTGTTCGCTGCTGCGTGCGGTGGGCACCGAGGGCAAGGTGATCTCCTACGAGGTGCGCGACGACCACGCCGTGCACGCCATCCGCAACGTCGAGACCTTCTTCGGCAGGCGGCCACCCAACTGGGACCTGGTGATCGCCGACCTCGCCGACTACTCGGGTCCGCAGGTGGACCGCGTCGTGCTCGACATGCTCTCGCCGTGGGACGTGCTGCCGACGGTGGCCGACGCGCTGATCCCCGGTGGCGTGCTGATGGTCTACGTCGCCACCGTCACCCAACTGTCCAAGACCGTCGAGGCGCTGCGGGAGCAGCAGTGCTGGACCGAGCCGCGGTCGTGGGAGACCATGCAGCGTGGCTGGAACGTCGTCGGGCTGGCCGTCCGCCCGCAGCACAACATGCGCGGGCACACCGCCTTCCTCATCTCTGCGCGCCGCCTCGCGCCGGGCACGGTCACGCCGACGCCGTTGAAGCGGCGCAGGCAGCAGGTCTAGCCGTCGCCGGTCATTCGTCGTCGCTGCGGGCGAATCCGCGCCGCACCGACAGCAGGTCGATCTCCGGCCGCGCCGCCACCAGCCGCTCCGCGGCGTCGAGCACGTCGACGACGTGGGCGCGCTCGCCCGAGACCGTCGTGACCCCGATCCGCGTCCTGCGGTACAGGTCGACGTCGCCGGTCTCGGCGGCCGACACCGCGAGGCGCCGCCGCAACTCGGCGACGATCGGCCGGACGACCGATCGCTTGGCCTTGAGCGAGTGCACGTCACCGAGCAGGACGTCGAACTCGAGCCAACCGATCCACGCCGTCACGGCGGGGGTGTGGGGGCCGAGCCCGGCGGTGCCGGTGCCGCCGAGCCCGGCGGCGCGGTGCCGCCGAGCGCCGGCAGCAGCTGGTCGGCGGTGCGGCGGGCCAGCTGCCAGCCGTCGCGCATCGGGCTGAACTCCATGGGATAGGTGAACGTCGCGGGCCCCGGGTTGGGCGGCGCGAGCGTCACGATCGCGGTGACGTTGCCGGGCTGGGCGGCCCAGCTCAGGTCCGTCACCGTCACGCCCAGCGGGTCGTATCCGTTGGCCGCCAACGCCTCGGCGAAGTTCTGCAGCAGCGGCTGATCCTGGGCGGTGCCGTACTGCACCAGACCCACCTTGCGCTCGGGCGGCACCGCCGGATCGGCGAGCTGCTGCAAGACCCCGGCCAACGCCTCGGGCGCGGGCAACGGTGCCGCGTCCGGCGTCGACGGTGCCGGCGGGGCCGTGACGGCCCTGGCGCGGGACGTCGCGGGCTCGGCCGTGGGCGCGTGGTCGCCGCACCCGGACATGCCGAACGCCGCCACCGAGGCAACGGTGGCGGCGCTCAGGACGACCGAAGGGGTGCGGCGCACCGGGGCGTCAGCTCACTGCGGACAGCACGGACAGCGCGGACTCCTTGGTGATCTGGTAGCCGGTGGGGCTGGGGCCCTGCACGAACGTCACGGGTTGCGTCGCGGTGGCGCCGGTGGCCGCGGTCGCGGTCACGTTCGCCGTGACGATGGGTCCGTTGGCGTCGATGTCGACGACGTTGAAGGCCAGCGGGAAGTAACCCTTGGCCGCGGCGTCGGCGTACTTGCGATCGGCCAACCGGGTCTCCACCCGGCCCAGGCCGCCCTGGATGTAGGTCGCCTTGTACGAGAACGAGCCCGGCGCCACCAGGCCGCTGAGCGTCTCGGTCAGGGGTGCCTGCAGGTCGGGCGCGGGCGATTGTGGCAGCGGCGCGCCGAACACCACGGGCGACACGGCGGGTGCCGCGATCGATACGCTGGATGCAACTGATGTCACACCGCCTGCCGCCGCTGCCACCAGTGCGGTGGCTGCCACGCCGGTAACGAGGGATTTCAGGGTCACGGCGGTCCTTTCCATCGGGCCTACTCAGATCAGAGGTTAACAGCGTTGCTGGTGTGTCGAATTGCTACACCACACACGAAGAGTGAATCGCCGGTAGCGTTGAAGCCGTTACTGCACCAACTTTCGGTGCGGGAAGGAGCGCAACATGAGTGAGTCAGAGCGTTCGGGAGCCTACCCAGACCATCCCGCCGGCCCGTCGTCCGGAGGTGGCGCGGCCGAGCTCGAGGAGTTGCGGCGGGAGGCGGCGATCCTGCGCGAGCAGCTGGCGCAGGCCGCCGGCAGCGGGGCCCGCAGCCCGCGGGACGTACCCCAGCTCGAGGCCCGGATCGACTCGCTCGCCGCTCGCAACGCGAAGTTGATGGACACCCTCAAGGAGGCGCGCCAGCAGTTGCTCGCACTGCGCGAGGAGGTCGACCGGCTCGGCCAGCCGCCCAGTGGGTACGGCGTGTTGCTGGGCACCTACGAGGACGACACCGTCGACGTGTTCACCTCGGGTCGCAAGATGCGCCTGACGTGCTCGCCGAACATCGAGGTGGGCGAACTCAAGCAGGGCCAGACGGTGCGCCTCAACGAGGCCCTCACCGTCGTGGAGGCCACCACCTACGAGTCCGTCGGCGAGATCAGCACGCTGCGCGAGGTGCTCGACGACGGGCGCCGCGCCCTGGTGGTCGGCCACGCCGACGAGGAGCGCATCGTGTGGCTCGCGGAGCCGCTGGTGGCCGCCGACTTCCTGGCCGACGGCGTGGACGTCGCCGAGCTGGACGACGAGCAGCGTGCCCGCAGGCTGCGGCCCGGCGACTCCCTGCTGGTGGACACCAAGGCCGGGTACGCCTTCGAGCGCATCCCCAAGGCCGAGGTCGAAGACCTGGTGCTCGAGGAGGTGCCCGACGTCAGCTACCACGACATCGGCGGCCTGACGCGTCAGATCGAGCAGATCCGCGACGCCGTCGAACTGCCCTTCCTGCACAAGGACCTGTACAAGGAGTACTCGTTGCGGCCGCCCAAGGGCGTGCTGCTGTACGGTCCGCCCGGCTGCGGCAAGACGCTCATCGCCAAGGCGGTCGCCAATTCGCTGGCCAAGAAGATGGCCGAGCTGCGGGGCGAGGACAGCCGCGAGGCCAAGTCCTACTTCCTGAACATCAAGGGCCCGGAGCTGCTGAACAAGTTCGTCGGCGAGACCGAGCGGCACATCCGCCTGATCTTCCAGCGGGCCAGGGAGAAGGCCTCCGAGGGCACCCCGGTGATCGTGTTCTTCGACGAGATGGATTCGATCTTCCGCACCCGCGGCACCGGTGTCAGCTCCGACGTGGAGACCACCGTGGTGCCCCAGTTGCTCAGCGAGATCGACGGCGTGGAGGGTCTGGAGAACGTCATCGTCATCGGCGCCTCCAACCGTGAGGACATGATCGATCCCGCGATCCTGCGGCCGGGCCGTCTGGACGTGAAGATCAAGATCGAGCGGCCGGACGCCGAAGCGGCGCAGGACATCTTCAGCAAGTACCTCACCGAGGACCTGCCGGTGCACGCCGAGGACCTCGCCGAGTTCGGCGGCGATCGCGCGTTGTGCATCAAGACGATGATCGAGAAGATCGTCGACCGGATGTACGCCGAGATCGACGACAACCGCTTCCTCGAGGTCACCTATGCCAACGGTGACAAGGAGGTCATGTACTTCAAGGACTTCAACTCGGGCGCCATGATCCAGAACGTGGTCGACCGGTCGAAGAAGTACGCCATCAAGGCGGTCTTGGAGACCGGCCAGAGGGGGCTGCGCATCCAGCACCTGCTGGACTCGATCGTCGACGAGTTCGCCGAGAACGAGGACCTGCCCAACACCACCAACCCGGATGACTGGGCGCGCATCTCCGGCAAGAAGGGCGAGCGGATCGTCTACATCCGGACGCTCGTCACCGGCAAGAGTTCGTCGGCCAGCAGAGCCATCGACACCGAGAGCAACCTCGGCCAGTACCTGTAGGTCCGGTACGCGACCCGGCCCCCGGCCCCGCCTCGCGGGTCGGGGGCCGAGTCGTCGGCGAGCTCGTCAGTCGGTGCGAAGCGAGTAGCTGTTGGCCAGGTCGTCCTGCAGCACCGTCGCGACGGAGTTGGTGGTGTCGACCCGGATCGGCTGCGACGGCGTCGAGACCTCGAAACGCCATCCCGCGGGCAGGTGCAACCGCGAGCCCAGTCCCGGAAGGTCGTCGAAGCTCAAGGTGAGGTCGACGGTCTGGCTGAACGTCTGCATGATCCATCGGCGGTCGTCGGCATCGACCAATTCGTAGACTTCGCGGTCCGCGGCGAACGTGAAGACGGCCTTGCGATCGACCATGTTCGGCGAGTAGGGACCGGGGTTCATCGACGACAGTGCCACCGTCGCCTGGCGCAGCATCTCGATGCCGCCGAACGTGACCCGCTGGGCGGCGGTACCGCCCTCCTTCTCGATGCCGCTCATCAGCCAGTACCGCGGACCGTTGAGCAGGGCGGCGGCGGCACCGTGTTCGGCCGCGATCGCCTGGGCGTCCAAGGCCTGCCACGCCGCCGCCGGACAGTCGTTGAGCGGAAAGGTGTTGTACACCGTCGCTTCGGGGCGGCCGTCCTCCATGCGGACCAGCAGTACCTCGCCGTAGCGCTTGCCGTGGACGTCGGTCATGACGTCAGCCTAGGTCGCGCCGGCGAGGTAGGCGTCTCGACCCGCGAGGCTGACGGCGACGTCGGCCACCAGCGGGTCGAAGAACCGCTGCCGATAGAGCGGGTCGACGCTGGTGCTGACGGTGAAGTAGAGGCCCGAGAGCACCGCCACGAACAGCGACATGTGCACCACGGTCTGGGGAACCGGGACGTGCACGCCGAACCACGTTCCGGCGCAGGGAGGTTCGCCCACCTGGCAGGACTGCTCGGCCGACCACAGCACCGCCACGTCGTCGGGGACGGCGACGATGCCGAGCGCCAGGAAGAACGCGAACAGGCCTGCGGTGAAGAACACCACCTGGATGGCCTGCGACACCACCATGACCGCGACCACGTTGATCTTCTCGCCCCGCGACAGGGGCGGACGCGGCAGCGGGCCGTCCACCCGCGCCGCCCGCGCCGCCAACGGGGTCCCGGTGAGCAGCGCCGGGTCTTCGCGGGACCGGTCCGCACGCAGGGCCGCCACTTCGTCGCGGATGGTCGTCACCATGAACACCAGGGCGACCACCGCCAGGAATCCGATCAGCTGCCATAGCCGCTGCCTCGACATCCGCGCCGCCAATTGCCACAGCTCACCGGTGAAGAAGACGACGACCGTCAGCATCATGACGGGCAGCGCCCGGCTCATCAACGTGCCGAGCGCGCCGAACTGCACCCACGCGAAGCGGAACGCCCACGCCGCAATGGATCCGAAGCCGAGGTAGGTCAGCCAGATCGCGACCACGGTGATGAGCACGAACACCGGGACCTCGGCCGCGGCGGCCGCCGACCACCCCGACACCGTGACGGGCATGACGATCACGTACGTCGCCATCACGACCAGCGCCGTGCTGCGCCTGCCCCGCTCGCCCGCCGACGTGTCCAGTCCGTGCAATCGGTGGAGCAGGAAGGGGGCGGCCAGCAGGACCGCGCCGATGACGCCGAGGCGTGCGGCGTATCCGTAATCCGGCCGGTCGCCGGTGACGTCGGCGAGCAGCATGGTCACGGCGGTCAGCGCGCCGACCGCCGACACCATCGGAGCCGACCGCGCCACGAGATCGCGCGACCGGACCCGACGCGTCAACACCAGGGGCAGACCGCGGTGCAGGAACCAGTCGTGTACCTGCTGGGCTTCGGACACGGCAGGCGACACGGCAGACGGCACGGCTGACATTGTGGTGGACTGGTGCCGCCATGGCGAGAGCACTCACGTCCACCTGGGGCATTTCCGCCCGGTCGGCCTTCGTGGCCGCCACCGTCGTCTTCGTCGCACTCGCCGTCGCGGGCGCCGGACTGGCCGCCGTGCAATATCAGGCCCTGCTGGACGGGGTCGACAGCGCCGCGGCGTCGCGGGTGGCCGCCATCGCCGACGACGTGCGTGGGGGCGGCCCCGCGGGCGTCGACGCCGCGCTGTTCGACACCGACGAGCGGATCGTGGCCGTGCAGGTCGTCGACGCCGCGGGGAGGGTGGTGCGACGCTCCACGTCGGCGCCGGACACCCCGTTGATCCCCCTGTCCGACGTCGGCGGCGGGCTGCGCATCGGTCTGCCGGGGCGGGCGTCGCCCTACGGTCAGATCCGGTTCAGCGCCCAGACTCTCGACGGCCCCGACGGTCGGTACACCATCCTCGTCGGGGAGGGCAGCGCCACCATCGTATCGACGGTCCGCACCGTGGTGATCGCACTGGCGCTGGCCGCGCCCGTCGTGATCGGGGTGTCGGGCGCGGCCACGTACCTGCTGGTGCGGCGGTCGCTGCGCTCGGTCGACGCCATCCGCTCCCGGGTGTCGGAGATCACCACCTCCGATCTGGCGGAGCGAGTGCCGGTACCGGCGAGCAAGGACGAGATCGCGGCGCTGGCCGTCACGATGAACGAGATGCTCGCGCGCATCGAGGCCGGCCATGCCGCCCAGCAGCGGTTCGTGGGGGACGCCTCCCACGAACTGAGAAGTCCTCTGACGACCATCATCTCGGCCCTCGAGGTCGCCGCGGCGCACCCCGAGGTGTTCGACGCCCAACTCGCGGCCCGCACCATCATCCCGGAGGCGCAGCGCATGAAGGCGCTGATCGACGATCTGTTGCTGCTCGCCCGAGCCGACGAACGCGGCATGACGGTGGCGCGCGACGACGTCGACGTCGACGACCTGGCAGCGGCCGAGGTCGAACGCGTCCGGCGGGCGAGCGGTTTGGCGGTGCGGGCGGACATCGCGCCGGCGCGCGCCGTCGGCGACGCCGGGGCCGTGTCGCGGGTGCTGCGCAACCTGGTGGACAACGCTGCCCGGCACGCCGGCTCGCTCGTCGAGGTGCGCGTCGCGCCGCGCGGGGGCCGCGTCGTGGTGACGGTGTTCGACGACGGGCCCGGCATTCCCGCCGACCAGCGGGAGCGGGTGTTCGACCGGTTCGTGCGGCTGGACCCGGATCGCTCGCGCAGTGCGGGGGGCACCGGGCTGGGCCTGGCCATCGTGCGCGAGATCGTGCTGGCCCACGGCGGTTCGGTGACGATCGGCGACCGCGACGGCGTGGGGACCGTGGTCGAGGTTCAGCTGCCGTCGGCGTAGTGGCCGGAGTCGAGGCGGTAACCGACCCCGCGGATGGTCTCGATGGTGCTGGTGCCGAACGGGATGTCGATCTTGCGCCGGACGTAACCGACGTAGACCTCGACCACGTTGTCGGCTCCCTCGTAATGGGCGTCCCACACGTTCTGCAGGATCTCGGTCTTGGTGACCACGGTGTCCTTGTTGCGCATCAGGAACTCGAGTAGCCCGTATTCCCGTGGTGTGAGCGAGATCTGGGTTCCGTCACGCTGCACCATGCGGCGTGACGGGTCCAGGGTGAGCGTGCCCGCGGTCAGGATCGCCGGTCGCTGCGGGGCCGAGCGCCGGACCAGTGCGCGCAACCTGGCCACCAGCACGATGAACGAGAACGGCTTGGTGAGGTAGTCGTCCGCGCCGAGATCGAAGGCGTCGGTCTGGTCGTACTCGCCGTCCTTGGCGGTCAGCATCAGCACGGGGGTCCAGACGTCCTTGGTGCGCATCTTGCGCAGCACCTCGTATCCGGACAGCCCGGGGAGCATGATGTCCAGGACGATGACGTCGAAGTCGTGTTCGACGGCCTGCCACAGGCCGTCGACGCCGTTGGTGGCCTCGACCACCACGAAGCCCTCGGCGCGCAGTCCGATGGCGAGCGTGTTCGCCAGCAGGGGCTCGTCTTCGACCACTAGGACCTTCATCGCACGCTCGATTGTGCCATCCGCGGCGTCGTCGGCGCTCATCTCGTCCTTCGCGTCGGGGTGGGCCCCGAACCGGGCCGGCACGCACGAGTCGGCGCACCCCGCCCGCTCGTGGCCCGGATGCCAGGGAGGTCAACGAAGGGCATGCGGGGGAGCGGGCGTGGTGCGCCGACGGTTTCGTGATGGTGTCGGCCCAAGGGCTAGTTCATGTTCCAGGGTTCGCCGTAGGTGGTGACCGAGTCGCCGGTGCTGGAGATCAGGCGAGCGAACGGACGCAGCAACACGCCACCGGCCGCGCCGGTCACCGTGCCGTGGGCGTTGGAGACCGCCACCGCACCGGTGGCGCCGGAGACGTCCACCGAGAACGTCGCCACTTCCTGGATGCCCGGGCCGTTGCCCAGATCCGCACTGATCGACACACCCGGGAACAGGTTCGGGGTGATCACCGAGTCGAGGCCGAACGGCGGGCCGGTGAAGTCGCCGTCGTCGATCAGGATGTTCGGCGTGGTGTAGGAGAAGTTGATCCCCACGCCCAGCGACCAGGGGAAGCCGATCTGGTAACCCAACTCCAAGGTGCCCTCGAACTCGTCGGCGCCGGGCCCGGCGACGACGTACTTGGCCTTGCCCGAATGGAACCACTCCCGGGTCAAACGGTTGCGGTCGAGGGGAAACACACCGTTGAGGAACGTGTCCCACTGCTGAATGGTGAGCGTGCGGTCCTTGCCGTCAACGAGGCTCAGCTCGTTGTCCAGGCCCGCGTGTGAGGTGCCCATGCTCGCGAACAACGCCGCGATGGCCGCGACCAGCGCGACCAGCACCCGACTGATTGCCTTCATCTTCTCCCTCGGCAGTCACGCCGGCCCGTGGCGGGCCGGCGTCGTTTCGTGGACGGCCGACGATCTCAGAGGGATGCTGAGAGAGCGCTGAGGACGGTCAGCGGGCCGATCGAGCGGGCCGCACGATGGCGCGATACCGGTTGCGGGCCACCAGTACCGCGCGCAGTTCCTCGATCAGCGGGTCCAGGAACTGCTTTCGATACTCGCCGTCACCCACCGACCGGGCGCTGACGTACATGAAGGTCAACGCGCCGAGGAACATCGCCACGTGGATCAGCGCCTGGGGGATGGGCAGCGTCATGCCCAGCCACGTGCCCTGCCACTCGCCGTCGACCGTCAGCCGTTTCAGCAGCGCGGGGGTGAGCGCGAGCAGCCCCATCACCAGGAAGATCGCCGACGTCATGGCGGCGACGACGGCGATCTGCACGAACTGCGACACGCCGACCACGAAGATGACGTTGATCCGCTCACCCATGGAAAGCGGCTGCACCGCACCGGGTTTCGGATCTTCCATGGTGGCGAACGGCGTGCCTGCGAGCAGTTCGGCGTCGGCGTCGCGCACCGCGGTCGTCGACAGCACCGGCTTGGCCCGATCCAGCACGCCCGTCATCAGGAAGGTGCTCGCAACGGCCACCATGAACGCGATCAGCAGCCACATGCGCCCACGGCCGATCGTCGTGGCCATCGACCACACCGGGCCGTTGAAGAACACCAGCACGGTGAGCAGCAGCACCGGTAGCGCCCTGGCGAACAGCGCGCCCAGCGAGCGAAGGTGGTTCAGCGTCAAGCGAATCGACCAGCCGAGTACCGAACCGACACCGCTGCCGTTGAACCCCAACACCAGGCCCACCGCCAACGCCGTGCCGGCCAGTTCGGTGACGAAGTCCAGCAGTTGGCCCACCCAGAGGTCCGACACCGCGCACACCGCGACGGAGGCGACCGCGATGGTGCGCCGGCCGCCGACGCTGGTGACCCGGGCCGCACACCAGGCCGCCAGCAGTGCCACGGGCACGCACAGCAGCACCACCACGATGATGAGCACCTCTGCGGGAGTGGGGTTCTCGTCGATGTCCACGTCGTCACCGCCGGAGGCCGTCACGATGAGCTGCGCCGCCACGAACAGGGCCGCCAAGGCCGCCAGTGCGGGAGCGCTGCGCCACCACAGCCGACGCCACCGGGCGCGGGGCGTCAGCACCGACGGCAGCCCGTGACGCAGGAACCACTGTTCGGCGGCGATGCGGTCCTCGGTGCCCGCGGCCCGTTCCGGCGCACTCACGAGGCGGTGAACCCACCGCGGTCGCTGACGATGGCGCCGCCCTTGACCACCAGCAGCACGTTCGCCGCGTCGCCGAGCGCATCGAGGTCGGCCAGCGGGTTGCCCCGCGCCACCACCAGATCGGCGAGTTTGCCCACCTCCACCGAGCCCAGCGAGTCGGCGACCCCGCACAGCCGGGCCGACTGCAGCGTGCCCGCCTCGATGGCCGCCATGGGCGTCAGCCCGCCGAACCGCACCAGCAGACCCAGCTCGGCCAGGTTGGTGCCGTGGGCCGGGCTCAGGCCGGCGTCGGTGCCCAGTGCGATCCGTACGCCCGCCTCCGCCGACGCGCGCACCGAGTCATGCGCGAGGGCATGCCACCTGGCGCTCTTGGCGGCGCCCTGCGGCGAGGCGCTGACCGGCGTCATGGTCTCCAGCAGCGTGGGAACCAGGAACGTGCCCTGGGCCACCATCTGGGCGCGCAGCTCGTCGTCGAGGTCGTAGCCGTGTTCGACGCTGTGCACTCCGGCGTCGACGGCGGCCCGGATCCCCGCGCGCCCGATGGCGTGCGCCGCGACCGTCCTGCCCCCGTGGTCGCGGGCTTCCTCGACGACCGCGGCGACGGCCTCGGCCCGCATTCCGAGCCACGCCGGGTCGTCGTTGGGTGAGGACACGCCACCGCTCGTCGCCACCTTGATCACGTCGGCGCCCGCCCGGACGAGCTGCCGGGTGCGGGTACGTGCGGCGTCGACGGTGTCGACGATCGAGCCCCCGACGAGCGGCGTCAGATCGATCCCCGACGGCAACCGGAAGTCGGCGTGCCCGGAGGTGTTGCTCAACATGTCGATCGCCACGAGCAGCCGCGGTCCCTCGACGAGCCCGTCGGCGACGGCGTCGCGCACCCCGGCGTCGATGCCCATCAGGTCCCGCGCACTGGTGACGCCGTTGTGCAGCGTCACGCGCAGCCGCGCCAGCAGCTCGAAGTAGCCGTAGGACGCGGGCCGCAGCACCTTCTGCAGCGGCGGCCCGCCGGTGCCCGGCAGGCCGAAGTGCACGTGACAGTCGAAGAACCCCGGGCACACGGTGTTCCCGCCGAGCCCGACCCGCACCGCCCCGGCGGGCTGCGTGACGTGTGCTGCGGGGCCGGCCGCGGTGATGCGGTCACCGGTGACGACGACCACGGCGTCGGGCACGGGCGCCGCGCCGGTGCCGTCGATCAGCGTGCAGTCGTGGAACACCGTGGTCGAGGTTGCGTTCATCGCGACTACTGCACCAAGCAACCGCGCGCACCGCAAGGAGAATCGCGTTGTTTAGGCTGGCGTCATGCAGCGGATCATCGGAACCGAGGTCGAATACGGCATCTCTTCGCCGTCGGATCCCACCGCGAATCCCATCCTCACCTCCACGCAGGCGGTGCTCGCGTATGCCGCCGCCACGGGTATCCAGCGCGCCAAGCGCACCCGGTGGGACTACGAGGTGGAGTCGCCGCTGCGCGACGCCCGCGGGTTCGACCTGAGCCGGGCTTCGGGGCCGCCGCCGATCATCGACGCCGACGAGGTCGGCGCCGCCAACATGATCTTGACCAACGGTGCTCGGCTCTACGTCGACCACGCGCATCCGGAGTACTCCGCTCCCGAGGTCACCGACCCCATGGACGCCGTCATCTGGGACAAGGCCGGGGAACGCGTGATGGAGGCCGCCGCGCGCCACGTCGCCAGCGTGCCGGGGGCGGCCAAGCTCCAGCTCTACAAGAACAACATCGACAACAAGGGCGCCTCGTACGGCACCCACGAGAACTATCTGATGAGCCGGCAGACGCCGTTCTCCGCGGTCATCGCCGGCCTCACGCCATTCCTGGTGTCGCGACAGGTCGTGACGGGGTCGGGCCGCGTCGGCATCGGACCCGCCGGCGACGAGCCGGGCTTCCAGTTGACGCAGCGCGCCGACTACATCGAGGTCGAGGTGGGCCTGGAGACCACCCTCAAGCGCGGCATCATCAACACGCGCGACGAGCCCCACGCCGACGCCGACAAGTACCGCCGCCTGCACGTCATCATCGGCGACGCGAACCTGGCCGAGACGTCGACCTACCTGAAGGTGGGTACGACGTCGCTGGTGCTCGACCTCATCGAGGAGGGTCCCGCGCACGGGATCGACCTGTCCGACCTGACGCTGGCCCGGCCGGTGCACGCGGTGCACGTCATCAGCCGCGACCCGTCGTTGCGTGCCACGGTGGCGCTGGCCGACGGCCGGGAGCTGACCGCGCTTGCGTTGCAACGCATCTACCTCGACCGGGTGGCCAAGCTGGTCGACGCACGAGACCCCGATCCGCGTGCCTCGCACGTGCTCCAGACGTGGGCCGAGGTGCTCGACCTGCTCGAGCGTGACCCGATGGAGTGCGCGGAGATCCTGGACTGGCCCGCCAAGCTGCGGTTGCTCGAGGGGTTCCGACGCCGCGAGAACCTGGGATGGTCGGCGCCGCGGCTGCACCTGGTGGATCTGCAGTACTCCGACGTACGGCTCGACAAGGGGTTGTACAACCGGCTGGTGGCCCGCGGGTCGATGCGTCGTCTGGTCACCGAGCAGCAGGTGCTCGACGCAGTGGACAATCCGCCCACCGACACCCGCGCGTACTTCCGTGGCGAGTGCCTGCGCCGCTTCGGCGCGGACATCGCCGCGGCCAGCTGGGACTCGGTGATCTTCGATCTGGGCGGCGATTCGCTGGTCCGGATCCCGACGCTGGAGCCGCTGCGCGGCAGCAAGGCGCACGTAGGGAAGTTGCTCGATTCGGTGGACAGCGCCGCCGAATTGGTGGATCGACTCACGACGTGAGAACCCCCTCGCTCCCGGTCCGATCCCCGCGCGACCGGTAGGGTGGAACAACCGGTGGGCCGGTGCCCGGCCCCCCGATGACACGCAGGAGGCAGCGATGGCTCAGGAGCAGACCAAGCGCGGTGGTGGCGGCGGTGACGACGACGACGTCACCGGTAACGCGGCAGCCGGCCAGGAGCGTCGCGAGAAGCTGACCGAGGACACCGACGACCTGCTCGACGAGATCGACGACGTCCTCGAGGAGAACGCCGAGGACTTCGTGCGCGCTTACGTGCAAAAGGGCGGCCAGTGACCTGGCAGAACCACGTCTCGCCTGCCCTTCCCTCCCTATCCGGCGCCTTCGCGGCGCCGTCGGCGACTCCCCACCCCGGGGTCAACCCGTCGTCGTTCACCGACTTCCTGCGCCATCAGGCACCGCACCTGCTGCCGGGTGCTGGGGGTGCTGGGGGCCCGGTGGGTCCGGCGCCCACTGACGCCGTCCCGCACGGCACCACCATCGTCGCGCTGAAGTATCCGGGCGGCGTGGTGATGGCCGGCGACCGCAGGGCCACGCAGGGCAACATGATCGCCAGCCGGGACGTGCAGAAGGTGTACGTCACCGACGACTACACGGCCACCGGGATCGCGGGTACCGCGGCCATCGCGGTGGAGTTCGCCCGCCTCTACGCCGTCGAGCTGGAGCACTACGAGAAGCTCGAGGGCGTGCCACTGACGTTCCCCGGCAAGGTGAACCGGCTGGCCACGATGGTGCGCGGCAACCTCGGTGCGGCGCTGCAGGGCTTCGTCGCCCTGCCGCTGCTGGTCGGGTTCGACCTCGACGACCCCAATCCCGAAGGCGCAGGCCGCATCGTGTCGTTCGACGCGGCCGGTGGCTGGAACGTCGAGGAGGAGGGCTACCAGTCGGTCGGGTCCGGCTCGATCTTCGCCAAGTCGTCGATGAAGAAGCTGTACGCGCGGGTCACCGACACCGAATCGGCGCTGCGCGTGGCCATCGAGGCGCTGTACGACGCGGCCGACGACGACTCGGCGACCGGCGGCCCGGACCTGGTCCGCGGCATCTACCCGACCGCGGTGTCGATCGGTGCCGACGGTGCGGAGGAGATCGCGCAGGAGCGCATCGCCGCGCTGGCGCGGGAGATCGTCGAGAGTCGTTCGCGGGCCGACACCTTCGGCCCCGACGACGAGCCGGGGAAGGTCGAGCCGTGAGCTTTCCGTATTTCATCTCGCCCGAACAGGCGATGCGAGAGCGCAGCGAGCTTGCGCGCAAGGGCATCTCGCGCGGCCGCAGCGTCATCGCACTGGCCTACGCCGACGGCGTGCTGTTCGTGGCCGAGAACCCGTCGCGATCTCTGCAGAAGGTCAGCGAACTGTACGACCGGGTGGGCTTCGCCGCCGTCGGTCGCTTCAACGAGTTCAACAACCTGCGCAGCGGCGGCATCCGGTTCGCCGACACGCAGGGTTACGCGTACTCGCGGCGCGACGTCACGGGTCGCCAGCTGGCCAACGTGTACGCCCAGACCCTGGGCACCATCTTCACCGAGCAGGCCAAGCCCTACGAGGTGGAGCTGTGCGTCGCCGAGGTCGCGCACTACGGTGAGTCGAAAGCCCCTGAGCTGTACCGCATCACGTACGACGGGTCGATCGCCGACGAGCCGCACTTCGTGGTGATGGGTGGCAGCACCGAACCCATCATCACCGCGCTCAACGAGTCCTACCGCGAGAACGCGTCGCTGGCCGAGGCCACCAAGGTCGCCGTCGACGCGTTGAGCGCGGGTGCCGGCACTGCGTCGGGAACCGGGGGAGAACCCCGCACGCTGGGTCCGGCCACGCTGGAGGTGGCCATCCTCGACGCCAACCGTCCCCGGCGGGCGTTCCGTCGCATCACCGGCGCCGCCCTCGAGGCCCTGGTGCCCCAGCCTGCGCCGGCCGACGACGCCGCGGACACTCCCGCCGAGAGTTAGCCGGCCACGCAGCGGAACCCGATGTGCGTCGTCGCGCTGTCCTGCGACTGCGACGAGCGGGCCGCCGGTCGGTAGCGGTGGCAGTATTCGGGTGCGCACAGGTGTGAGCCACCCTTGAGGGTCTGGTTCAGCGACGGGTCGCCGGTCGGCGACGGCGGCGGGCAGCACGGTGACGACGCGGCGTCGGGGCGGTGTCGCGACGCGTACGGCGTCGTCGTCCACTCCCAGGTGTTGCCGATCATGTCGACCAGGCCGAACCCGTTGGCAGGGAACGTGCCCACCGGTGACGTGCCCCGCCAGCCGAGTGCGCCGCGGTTGTCGTACGGGAAGTGGCCCTGCCACGTATTGGCCTGCAGCCGACCGCCGGGCGCCACGTCCTCACCCCAGGCGTAGGTGCTTGTCGCGCCTGCCCGCGCCGCGTACTCCCATTGCGCCTCGGTGGGCAGTCGACGCCCGGCCCAGGCTGCGTAGGCGGCGGCGTCGGGGTAGGCCACCTGCACCACCGGGTGGTCGCCGCGGTCGTCGATCGACGACCCGGGGCCGAACGGGTGCCGCCACGACGCGCCGGGCACCCAGGTCCACCACTGTCGCCAGTCGCGTAGGTCCACCGGCCCACTCGTCGGCCGGAACACCAGCGCGCCGGGGGCCAGGTCCGCGGCCGCCACCCCCGGGTAGGAGGCGGGATCCAGCGCGCGTTCGGCCACCGTGACGTGACCGGTGGCCGCGACGAATTCGCCGTACTGGCGGTTGGTCACCGGGTGACGTTCGATGGCGAAACCGGCCACGGTCACCTCGTGCACCGGGGATTCCTCGGGATAGAAGTCCCGAGACCCCATGGCGAACGTCCCACCCGGTAGGTCGACCAGTTCGGTGAGCATGCCACCAGGCTATGCAAGGTCCCGGCGGGTCGGCGGGGCATCGGCCGGGTCGGCACCGTCTCGGCGGGTGTGAATACACCGTGGTGCCGCACCCCGTAAGCTCGATTCCGTGCAGCGGCGAATCATGGGCATTGAGACCGAATTCGGTGTGACGTGCACGTTCCACGGCCACCGCCGACTCTCGCCCGACGAGGTGGCGCGGTACCTGTTCCGGCGGGTGGTGTCGTGGGGCCGCAGTTCCAACGTGTTCCTTCGCAACGGTGCCCGGCTGTACCTGGACGTGGGCAGCCACCCGGAGTACGCCACCGCCGAATGCGACAGCCTCACCCAGCTGGTGACGCACGACCGTGCCGGCGAACGCGTCCTCGAGGACCTGCTGATCGATGCCGAGCAGCGGTTGGCCGACGAGGGCATCGGCGGCGACATCTACCTGTTCAAGAACAACACCGACTCGGCGGGCAACTCCTACGGTTGCCACGAGAACTACCTGATCGTGCGGGCCGGCGAGTTCTCGCGGATCTCCGACGTGCTGCTGCCGTTCCTGGTGACGCGCCAGTTGATCTGCGGTGCGGGCAAGGTGCTGCAAACGCCGAAGGCCGCGACCTTCTGCCTGTCGCAGCGCGCCGAGCACATCTGGGAGGGCGTCTCCAGCGCCACCACCCGCAGCAGACCCATCATCAACACCCGCGACGAGCCGCACGCCGACGCCGAGAAGTACCGGCGCCTGCACGTCATCGTCGGCGACTCGAACATGTGCGAGACCACCACGATGCTCAAGGTGGGCACCGCCGCGCTGGTGCTGGAGATGATCGAGGCGGGCGTACCGTTCCGGGACTTCTCGCTGGACAACCCCATCCGCGCCATTCGCGAGGTCAGTCACGACCTCACCGGCCGGCGCCCCGTCCGGCTCGCGGGCGGCAGGCAGGCCAGCGCGCTCGACATCCAGCGTGAGTACCACGGCCGCGCCGTGGAGCACCTGCAGACCCGCGAACCCGATCCGCAGATCGCCCAGGTCGTCGACCTGTGGGGGCGCCAGCTCGACGCGGTCGAGAGCCAGGACTTCGCGAAGGTCGACACCGAGATCGACTGGGTGATCAAGCGCAAGCTGTTCCAGCGCTACCAGGATCGATACGACATGGAGCTGTCCGATCCGAAGATCGCCCAACTGGACCTGGCCTACCACGACATCAAGCGTGGGCGCGGCGTGTTCGACCTGCTGCAGCGCAAGGGACTGGCGGCACGCGTCACCACCGACGAGGAGATCGAGGCCGCCGTCAACGAGCCCCCGCAGACCACGCGGGCCAAGCTGCGCGGCGAGTTCATCAGCGCGGCGCAGGCCGCCGGTCGTGACTTCACGGTCGACTGGGTGCACCTCAAGCTCAACGACCAGGCCCAGCGCACCGTGCTGTGCAAGGACCCGTTCCGGTCGGTCGACGAGCGGGTGAAGCGGCTCATCGCCAGCATGTAGTCGACCCGCCGCGCGCCGGCACCCCGCTGCGCAGATGGCGGCCCGGCTCGGCATTAAGGTTCTAGCGTGGCGGTTTCCAAAGTCGAACGGTTGATGAACCTGGTCATCGCGCTGCTGTCCACGCACGGCTACATCACCGCAGAACGCATCCGCAACACCGTCTACGGCTACGGCGACAGCCCCAGTGACGACGCGTTCGCCCGGATGTTCGAGCGGGACAAGAACGAGCTGCGCGACCTGGGCATCCCGCTGGAGACCGGCCGCGCGTCGTCCATGGACCCCACCGAGGGGTACCGGATCAACCGCAAGGCCTACGCGCTGCCGCAGGTCGAACTCACCGCCGACGAGGCGGCCGCCGTGGCGATCGCCACGCAGCTGTGGGAGTCACCCGAACTGGTCACGGCCACCCAGGGCGCGTTGCTGAAGCTGCGCGCCGCGGGGGTCGACGTCGACGCGCCCGACAACGACGTGATGATCAGCAACGCGGCCGCCATGCCGGGGCTGCGCGGATCCGAGGAGGTGCTCGGCACGCTGCTGGCCGCCATCGACGCCGGTCAGGCGGTCCGCTTCCCGCATCGCTCGCAACGCACCGACCCGTTCACGACGCGCACCGTCGAACCGTGGGGCGTCGTCACCTATCGCGGTCGCTGGTATCTGGTGGGTCACGACCGCGACCGCGACGACACGCGCACGTTCCGGTTGTCGCGCATCGGCTCGCAGGTCGAGGCCTTCGGGCCGCGCCGTGCCGTACGTCGCCCGGACGGTGTCGACCTGCGCCAGATCGTGCATCGCGCGGTGGCCGAGTGGCCCCCGACGGCGCAGGCACGCGTCTGGGTGGCGGAGGGGCGCGCCACGGCGTTGCGCCGCGCCGCGACCGCGATGGCCACCCGCACCCTCGGTGGCCGCACGGGCGACGAACTCGCGGTGGACATCGGCATGCACGACCGGCTGGCGCGCGAGATCGCCGGTTACGGCGCCGATGCGGTGGTGCTGGACCCGCCGTCGCTGCGCGACGACGTCATCGCGCGGTTGCGGGCCCAGGCCGGCGTCCGCACCCCGGAGGGGGCGACCCATGAGTAGCGTGTCGACGCGCCTGGTCCGGCTGCTGAACATGGTGCCGTACTTCCAGGCCAATCCGCGGATCACCTACGAGGAGGCGGCGCTCGATCTGGGCGTCACCGTCACCCAGTTGCGCGACGACCTGCAGCAGCTGTTCCTGTGCGGGTTGCCCGGGTACGGCCCCGGCGACCTGATCGACTTCGAGATGGACGGCACCACCATCGAGGTGACGTTCTCGGCGGGCATGGACCATCCGCTGCGGCTGACGTCACCGGAGGCCACCGGCATCCTGGTGGCGCTGCGCGCCCTGCTGGAGGTGCCGGGCATGGTCGACCCCGCCGCGGCACGTAGCGCGATCGCGAAGATCGAGTCGGCCGCGGGCACCGCCACCGGTGACGCGGAGGACGCGGCGAGCGCGTCCCGCGAGCCCGCGCCTGCCGAGAGCGCGGCGGTGGCCGCGGTGCGCGCGGCCGTCCGCGACGGCAGGGCTCTGACCATCGACTACTACTCGGCGTCCCACGACGCGTTGACCACGCGCACGGTCGATCCGATCCGCGTGGTGTTGGTGGGTGATCACGGCTACCTGGAGGCGTGGTGCCGGTCGGCCGAAGGGGTGCGGTTGTTCCGTTTCGACCGCATCGTGGACGCGCGGGTGCTCGACGAGCCGTCCGCGCCGCCGGAACCCGCGGTGCAGGCCGGCCCGGACACGTCGCTGTTCGACGGGGATCCGTCGTTGCCTGCGGCGACGCTGCTGGTCGAGCCGTCGGCGGGATGGATGTTCGACTACTACCCGCTGCAGGTGGTGCGCGAACTCGCCGACGGGGTGTGCGAGGCCACGATGACCTACGCCTCCGAGGCGTGGATGGCGCGGTTCGTGCTCGGTTTCGGTGCGGGAGTGCGGGTGCTGGAACCGCAGTCGCTGGTCGACCGGGTGCGGGACGCTGCGGTCGCCGCGCTGGCGGCCTACGAGGTCGGTGCCGCCGAGATCGGCGGGTAGACTCGGCGGCGACGACTGGAGGTGACCGAATTGGGTGGTCTGCAACCCTGGCACTGGGTGATCGTGATTGCAGTGTTCGTGCTGCTGTTCGGTGCCAAGAAACTCCCCGACGCCGCGCGCTCGCTCGGTAAGTCCATGCGCATCTTCAAGTCCGAGATCAAGGAGATGCAGGCGGACGGCAAGTCGGACTCGGCGGACGCCCCCGCGCCTGCCAAGCCGATCGCCTCGGAGCGGGTCGACACGACGCCCGCCACCGAGCAGGCGTCTCCCGACAAGCGCACGGCCTGACGCCAACACCATCGACGCGACCATCGCGGTCGCGTCGCTGACTGGCGTCCACTCTCGATCCCGTGGCCCTCCCCGGAATCCTCCTCAAACTCGATCCGCGGCGCCGTCGCGCCCGGGTCAACCCCGACGGGACGATGTCGCTCGTCGACCACCTCGCGGAACTGCGCAATCGACTGCTGATCTCGGCGGCGGCCGTCGTGCTCACCACCATCGTCGGCTTCTTCTGGTACACGCACGGCATGTTCGGCACGCCCAGCCTGGGCGACTGGCTGCGCGGACCGTACTGTTCGCTGCCCGCGTCCGCGCGTGCCACCATCGCACCCGACGGCGCGTGCCGCCTGCTCGCGACGGCGCCCTTCGATCAGTTCATGCTGCGGTTGAAGGTGTCGCTCACCGCGGGGGTCGTGCTCGCCTGCCCGGTGTGGCTCTACCAGATCTGGGCGTTCATCACCCCCGGCCTCTACAAGAAGGAACGCCGGTTCGCGTCGGTGTTCGTGGGGTTCGGCGCGGTGCTGTTCGTGACGGGCGCCGTGCTGGCCTACGTGGTGCTCTCGCAAGCGTTGGCGTTCCTGCTGACCGTCGGCAGCGACGTGCAGATCACCGCGCTGTCGGGCGACCAATACTTCGGCTTCCTCATCAACCTGCTGCTGGTGTTCGGCATCAGCTTCGAGTTCCCGCTGCTCATCATCATGCTGAACCTCGTCGGCATGCTGACCTACGAGCGTCTGCGGGCGTGGCGTCGCGGGCTCATCTTCGGGTTGTTCGTGTTCGCCGCGTTCGCCACGCCGGGCTCCGATCCGTTCTCGATGCTCGCGTTGGCGTGCGCGCTGAGCCTGCTGCTGGAATTGGCCATCCAGGTGGCCCGCTTCAACGACCGCCGGCGGGCCCGCCGGGCGGCGCTCGAGGACGTGCCCGACGACGAGGCCGCCCCCATCGGTGCGCCCGCGCCCGTCGAAGCGCCCACCGAGGTGCCCGCCCCCTCCCGGCTGACGGTCGATGACCAAGCCACCTGACCCGGCCACCCCCGCCGCGCCCGACGAGCTGAGTCGTTTCGTCGCGGAACTGCCCTTCGCGCTCGACGACTTCCAGATCACCGCGTGCCGCGCGCTGGAGAACGGGCACGGCGTGCTCGTCTGCGCGCCGACGGGTGCGGGCAAGACCGTGGTCGGCGAGTTCGCCGTGCACCTCGCGCTGGCCGCGGGCCGAAAGTGTTTCTACACCACGCCCATCAAGGCCTTGAGCAATCAGAAGCACGCCGACCTGGTGCGCCGCTACGGCGCCGAACGCATCGGCCTGCTCACCGGCGACCAGTCCGTCAACGGTGACGCGGACGTGGTGGTGATGACCACCGAGGTGCTGCGCAACATGCTGTACGCGAACTCGGCGGCGCTGTACGGGCTGTCGCACGTGGTGATGGACGAGGTGCACTTCCTGGCCGACCGCATGCGCGGCGCGGTGTGGGAGGAGGTCATCCTGCACCTGCCCGACGACGTGCGGCTGGTCAGCCTGTCGGCGACGGTCAGCAACGCCGAGGAGTTCGGCGGCTGGATCCAGACGGTCCGCGGCGACACTACGGTCGTGGTCGACGAACACCGTCCCGTGCCGCTGTGGCAGCACATGATGGTGGGCAAGCGGCTGTTCGACCTGTTCGACGGTGGCCAGCACGGGACGGGCAAACCGCGCGTCGACCCGGAGTTGTTGCGTCACATCGCGTTGCGCCGCGAGGCCGACCGGCTCACCGATTGGCCGCCGCCGCGGGGCCGGGGCAGGCGTGACGGCGGTGGCCGCCCCGGGTTCTACCGCCCACCGGCGCGTCCGGACGTCATCGGGATCCTGGACCGCGAGGGACTGCTGCCCGCCATCACGTTCGTCTTCTCCCGCGCGGGATGCGACGCCGCCGTCAAGCAATGTCTCCGTTCGCCGTTGCGCCTCACCACCGACGAGGAGCGCACCCGGATCGCCGCCATCGTCGACCGCCGCTGCGCCGACCTCGCGGAGGCCGACCTGGTGGTGCTGGGCTACCACGAATGGCGCGAGGGGCTGCTGCGCGGCATCGCCGCCCACCATGCGGGCATGCTGCCGGTGTTCCGGCACACCGTCGAGGAACTGTTCACGGCCGGGTTGGTGCGGGCCGTGTTCGCTACCGAGACACTGGCACTGGGCATCAACATGCCCGCCCGTACCGTCGTGCTGGAGCGGCTGGTCAAGTACAACGGGGAGCAGCACGCCCCGCTGACGCCGGGGGAGTACACCCAGCTCACGGGGCGCGCGGGGCGACGTGGCATCGACGTCGAGGGTCACGCCGTGGTGCTGTGGCAGGCGGGCGACGCCAGCGTCGACCCCGCCGACGTCGCGGGCCTGGCCTCGACGCGCACGTTCCCGCTGCGGAGTTCCTTCTCGCCGTCGTACAACATGACCATCAACCTGCTGGGGCACATGGGACCCCAGCAGGCGCGCAGCCTGCTGGAGCGGTCGTTCGCCCAGTATCAGGCCGACCGCTCGGTCGTCGGCCTGGTGCGCGGCGTGCAGCGTGGCGAACGCATGCTCGCCGAGATCGCGACCGAACTCGGCGACCGCGCCGAGCTGGTCCTGGAGTACGCCCGGCTGCGGGCGGCCATCTCCACCCGCGAGCGCGCCCAGTCGCGGGCGTCACGCGTGCAGCGGCGCAAGGCCACCTCCGATGCGTTGGCGGCACTGCGCCGCGGGGACATCATCACGATCGGTCACGGCAGGCGCAGCGGCGTGGCCGTGGTGTTGGAACCCGCCGGCGACCCCGACGATCCCCGTCCCCTCGTGCTCACCGAGGAACGTTGGGCGGGAAGGATTTCGGCAGCCGACTACACGGGTCCGTCCGCCAAGCTGGGCACGATGACGTTGCCCAGGCGCGTCGAACACCGTCAGCCCAAGGTGCGCCGCGACCTGGCGTCGGCGTTGCGCACCGCCGCCGCCGAACTCGAGTTGCCGTCGCGTCGGTCGCGGCGCGGGGCCGACGCCGAACCGGACATCGATCCCGAACTGGTGGCGCTGCGCGCCGAATTGCGGGACCACCCGGTGCAGCACGCCGCGGACCGCGAGGATGCGATGCGCGTGGCCGAACGCTACCTGCGCATCGAGCGCGACAACGCCGAGACGCAGCGCAAGGTCGCGTCGGCCACCAACTCGCTGGCGCGCACGTTCGACCGCATCGTCGCCCTGCTCGCCGAACGGGGGTTCATCGAGCAGGCCTGGGGCGCCCCCGACGCGACCCCAGTCGGGACCCAGGATCCGCGCGTGACCGACCCGCGCGTCACCGACGATGGCCGGCTGCTGGCCCGCATCTACAGCGAGAGCGACCTGCTGGTCGCCGAATGCCTGCGCCAGGGCACCTGGGCGGGTCTGAAGCCGGCGGAGTTGGCGGCGGTGCTGTCCTCGGTGCTCTACGAGTCGCGTGGCGACACGCCCGGCAGCGCACCAAGTCTGGAGTGGGCGAGCGCCCCGCTGCGTCAGGCGCTGGCCCAGACCCGGCGGACGTGCGGCGCCATCCGGGCCGACGAGCAGCGCCATCGGCTGGCGCCGAGCCGCGAGACCGATGCCGGGTTCGTCGCCGCCATCCACCGCTGGGCCACCACCGGTGACCTCTCGTCGGCGCTGGAGGCATCCGACGTCTACGGCACCGGGTCTCCGCTGTCGGCGGGGGATTTCGTCCGGTGGTGCCGGCAGGTGCTGGACCTGCTGGACCAGGTGCGCAACGCCGCTCCGGAATCGAGCCTGCGGACGGCCGCGAAACGCGCCATCGTCGACATTCGGCGCGGCGTCGTGGCTGTTGACGCAGGGTAGTGTGTTGCCAACGCACCCGAGTGGAGTGGGAACCGGCGAGCCAGCACCGAGGAGAGACGATGAGCGGACCGCAGGGATCTGATCCGACGCAACAGCAGTGGTCGGGTCAGCAGTCGCCGCAGGGCGACCAGTCGGCCTGGCAGCAACCCGCGTCCGACCAGGGGCAGGCCCAGCCCGCCGGTGAGACCCCCGCGTGGGGTCAGCAGCCGCCCGCCTACGGTGCCCAGTCCGAGCAGTACGGCCAGCAAGCCGATCAGCATCAGCAGCCGACGGCTTACGGCCCCACCGCCTATCAGCAGCCGCAGCCCGACGCCTACGCCCAGCAGTACGGTCAGCCCCAGTACGGCCAGCCCCAGTACGGCCAACCGCAATATGGGCAGCCCCCCTACGGCCAACCGCAGTACGGGCAGCCCCCGTATGGCCAACCGCAGTACGGCCAGCAGCCGCAGTACGGCGCCTACGGTCAACCGACCCAGCAGTACGGCCAGCCCGACCAGCAGCAGTACCCGCAGTACGCGGCGCCGGGCGCGAGCCCGTCGACGTCGAAGGGCTCCTCCAAGCTGGTGCTGGGCATCGTGGGCGGCGTCGTCGCCGTCATCGTGATCGCCGTGCTGGTCATGGGCTTCTTCGCGCCCGGCTGGTTCGTGTCCAAGCAACTCGACGTCAACGCCGCCCAGCAGGGCGTCGCCCAGGTGCTCGGTGACGAGACCAACGGTTATGGCGCCAAGAACGTTTCGGGCGTCACGTGCAACAACGGTGCCAATCCCGAGGTGAAGAAGGGCAGCACGTTCACGTGCGACGTGAGCATCGACGGCACCAAGCGGCAGGTCACCGTGACGTTCCAGGACGACGACGGCACCTACGAGGTGGGCAGGCCCAAGTAGGGCTGCGCCGTCTCAGGGCAGGTCGTCGAGGGCCTGCTGGAGTCGGCCCACCGACGACGTGACCCCGTACCGGGAGGCCAGTTCGGCCACCCGCCGGGGGTCGCGCGCGGCCAGCGGCAGCTCGTCGGTCGCAGTCGACAGCGTCACCGGGGCGTCGCGTGCGACGCGGACCACCGGCTCCGCCCGGCGCACGTAATCTGCCGCGGCCAGGAGCTTCTTGCGTTGCGCGGCAGCCAGTTTCGATGCCGGATCGTGCGCCGCGGCGACGATGTCGGCCAGCGAACCGTACTGGCCCAGCAGGGTGGCCGCGGTCTTCTCGCCGATGCCGGCCACCCCGGGCAGCCCGTCGGAGGGGTCGCCGCGCAGCAACGCCAGTTCGGCGTAGGCCGCCCCGGCGCGGTGGAGGGGCACACCGTAGGTCTCGGCGACCTCGGCCGGGCCGTAGCGGACCGCCTTGGACAACCCCCGCCCGATGTAGAACACCCGCACCGGCACGTGCTCGTCGCCGACGAGCTGCAGCAGATCCCGGTCTCCGCTGACCACCACCACCGGATCGGTGCGCTCCTGGGTGGCCAGCGTGCCCAGCACGTCGTCGGCCTCGTAGCCGGGCGCCCCCGCGGTGGCGATGCCGTACGCGTCCAGCAGCGCCATGATCACGTCGACCTGCGGGGTCAGGTCGTCGGGAACCTCCTCGACGTCGGGGGCGTCCGGGCCGCGCTCGGTCTCGACGCGGTGGGCCTTGTAGGAGGGGATGGCGTCGACGCGCCACTGTGGTCGCCAATCCAGGTCGAGGCACACCACCAGTCGTCGCGGCCGCTCTCGGGTGACGAGGGTGGCCACGGTGTCGAGGAAGCCGCGAACGGCGTTGACCGGTGTGCCGTCCGGCGCGGTGATCGACGAGGGCACGCCGAAGAACGAGCGGAACCACATGCTCGCGCCGTCGAGAAGTAGCACGGGTCGGTCTTGGTCGGGCATCGAACCTCCGTCTGGGTGGGCGGCCCCGCTGGCCTGTCCCGCTAGCCTATTGCCATGGACAGCCCTCGATTCGGCAGTGACGTGTATGCGAACCGGCTGCGGTCGGCGGCCGAGGCCGCGGCGGCGGCCGGGCTGACGGGTTTGGTGATCACGCCCGGCTACGACCTGCGCTATCTGGTGGGTTCGCGCGCGGAGACGTTCGAAAGGCTCACCGCCCTCGTCATTCCCGCCGCCGGCGCCCCGACGGTAGTGGTGCCCCGCATGGAACTGGCGGCGCTGCGCGAGTCGGCCGTCCCCGATCTCGGCGTGGCGGTTCGGGATTGGGTCGACGGGCAGGACCCGTACCGGATGGTGGCCGACGCGCTGGCCGGTGCGTCGTCGGGCACGTTCGCGGTGACCGACGCCATGCCTGCGCTGCACCTGCTGCCGCTGGCCGAGGTGCTGGGGGTGACGCCGGTGTTGGCCACCGACGTGCTGCGCACGCTGCGGATGATCAAGGATCCCGCGGAGATCGACGCGCTGCGTCGGGCGGGCGCGGCGATCGACCGCGTGCACGCGCGGGTTCCCGGCTTCCTCGCACCGGGCCGCACCGAGGCCGAGGTCGCCGCCGACATCGCCAATGCCATTGTCGAGGAGGGGCATTCGGAGGCGGCGTTCGTCATCGTGGGCTCCGGCCCCAACGGTGCCGACCCGCACCACGAGTGCTCGGACCGGGTGTTGTGCGAGGGCGACGTGGTGGTGGTCGACATCGGCGGTCCCTGGGAACCCGGATACCACTCGGACTCCACCCGCACCTACAGCATCGGCGTGCCGTCGGCCGACGTGGCCCGCGACTACGCGGTGCTGCAGCGGGCGCAGCGCGCCGCGGTCGCCGCGGTGCGGCCCGGCGTCACCGCCGAGCAGATCGATGCGGCCGCGCGCAACGTGCTGGCCGCCGAAGGTCTCGCCGACGCGTTCGTGCACCGCACGGGACACGGCATCGGGCTCTCGGTGCACGAGGAGCCCTACATCGTGGCGGGCAACGATCTTGCGTTGCAGCCGGGCATGGCGTTCAGCGTGGAGCCAGGCATCTACTTTCCGGGCTCGTGGGGGGCGCGCATCGAGGACATCGTCGTGGTGACCGCCGAGGGTGCCGTGTCGGTCAACGACCGGCCGCACGAGCTGGTCGTGGTGCCCACCGCAGGCCACGAAGTGGCGCGCTAGCTGGTCCGCCAGACGGGGCCGGTGAACTTCTCGCCGGGGCCCTGCCCCGGTTCGTCGGGGTAGGCGCTGGCGTCGCGGAAGGCGAGCTGCAGCTCGCGCAGGCCGTCGCGGACGGGGCCGGCGTGCGGTCCGAGGTATTCGGCGGAGGCCTTGATCAGCCCGGCGAGCGCGGTGATCAGGCGGCGGGCCTCGTCGAGGTCGCGGTGGGGGCTGTCCTCGGGGTCGTCGGCCGCGAGCCCGAGCTTCTCGGCGGCGGCGCTCATCAGCATCAGTGCGGCCCGCGAGATGACCTCGACGGCGGGGATCTCGGCCAGCTCGCGCGTGGGCAGGTCGGCGAGTTCGGGATCATCGGTCATGCCTGCTAGACTTTCACGCGCGACCGTCCCGGCTCCGACCGGGACAGCAAGTGGAGTCCCGCTCCCACCGTAGGTCACGGCGTCACCTCGATGCCGAACGAGACCTCACGGTCCGGTCACCGACATCCTTCGGGATGGACGTTCCTGCACGTGGTGCAGGCGGCTTCGGCCGCGACCGGTCGGCGTTCGGGCCCTGCCATCCAGCAGGGCCCGCCCCATGTGATGGGGGAGCCGACGTTGTGGGTACTCCTCGAGGACTACATAGGAGGCCCCATCAGCACTGAGACACGCATCAACGAGCGCATTCGCGTACCTGAAGTTCGCCTGATCGGACCAGGTGGTGAGCAGGTAGGCATCGTGCGCATCGAAGATGCTCTCCGCGTCGCCGCGGACGCCGATCTCGATCTCGTCGAAGTCGCACCCGACGCCAAGCCGCCGGTGTGCAAGATCATGGACTACGGCAAGTTCAAGTACGAGACGGCCCAGAAGGCGCGTGAGTCTCGCAAGAACCAGCAGCAGACCGTCGTCAAGGAACAGAAGCTCCGTCCCAAGATCGACCCGCACGATTACGAGACCAAGAAGGGTCACGTCATCCGCTTCCTGGAGGCCGGGTCCAAGGTCAAGGTGACGATCATGTTCCGTGGCCGCGAGCAGTCGCGGCCCGAACTGGGTTTCCGACTCCTGCAACGCCTGGGCGCCGACGTGGCCGAGTACGGCTTCATCGAGACGTCCGCGAAGCAGGACGGCCGCAACATGACGATGGTGCTGGCCCCGCATCGCGGCGCGAAGACTCGCGCCAAGGCGGCGCACGATGCCGACGCTCCGGCCGCGCAGCGAGCGAGCGCCCCGGCCGACGCGCAGCAGCAACCACCGACGACCTGATCAACCAGCAGAACTAGAGGACGACATGCCCAAGGCCAAGACCCACAGCGGCGCTTCGAAGCGGTTCCGGAAGACCGGCACCGGCAAGATCGTGCGCGAGAAGGCCAACAAGCGCCACCTGCTCGAGCACAAGGCGAGCAAGCGCACGCGCCGCATCAGCGGCCGCACCACCGTGGCGGCCAACGACGCTCCCCGCATCAGCAGGATGCTGAACGGCTAACTGGCCGGCTTCGACTTCCGGCCGTCTGCGGCCACTGACCTGACCGAACGAGAATAGGAACACCCATGGCACGCGTGAAGCGCGCACTCAACGCCCAGAAGAAGCGTCGTACAGTCCTCAAGGCCTCGAAGGGCTACCGCGGCCAGCGCTCGCGGCTCTACCGCAAGGCCAAGGAACAGCAGCTGCACTCCTTGACCTACGCGTACCGCGACCGTCGCGCCCGCAAGGGTGAGTTCCGCAAGTTGTGGATCTCGCGCATCAACGCCGCGGCCCGTGCGAACGACATCACCTACAACCGCCTGATCCAGGGCCTCAAGGCCGCCGGTGTCGAGGTGGACCGCAAGAACCTGGCCGAGATCGCCGTGAGCGATCCGGCCGCGTTCACCGCGTTGGTCGAGGTGGCCCGCACGGCGCTGCCGGAGGACGTCAACGCCCCGTCGGGCGAAGCCGCCTGACGGCCCTCACCGAACGCTCCAATCGGGTAGCTGCGGCGCTCAAGCTGCAGCGGCCCGCAGGACGTCGCCACGCCGCACGCTTTCTCGCCGAAGGTCCCAACCTCGTCGAGTCGGCGCTGCGGCGTGGTCTCGTCGAGGAGGTCTTCGCCACCGCGGACGCAGCGCAGCGCTTCGACTCACTGCTCGCCGACGCGCCGGTGCACGAGGTCACCGAGCGGGCGGCGAAGGCGCTGTCCGACACGGTGACGCCCACGGGGCTGATCGCCGTCTGCCGGATGCCGGACGCAGCGCTCGCGGACCTGCTGACCGCGCCCAGCCTGGTGGCCGTCGCCGTGGACACGTCCGATCCGGGAAATGCCGGCACGTTGATCCGGTTGGCCGATGCCATGGGCGCCGACGGGTTCGTGCTCGCCGGCAACTCCGTGGACCCCTACAACGCGAAGTGTCTGCGAGCCTCGGCGGGCAGCTTCTTCTCCGTGCCGGTGGTATCGGTGCCCGACACGCAGGGATTGATCACGGAGCTGGTCCACGCCGGTCTGGTGGTGATGGCGGCGACGTTGGACGGCGAGGTGTCGTTGCCCGATCTGAACCTCGACGTGCCGACGGCCTGGTTGTTCGGCTCGGAGGCACACGGCTTGCCCGCCGAGGTCGCCGACGCCGCCGACGTGCGCGTGCGCATCCCGATGACCGGTGGCGCGGAGAGCCTGAACGTGGCGTCCGCCGCGGCCATCTGCCTGTACCAGAGTTCGCGCGCCACCCGCTGAACGGCGGGGTCAGGGACCCTTCCGGCCTGGCCAGGTGCGCGGGAGCGGGTGTGCAGGCGCCGCCATCCGTTGACGATCGCCGTCATGGCGAGGCCGCCTGCGGCGGGTGGTGCTCGGGTGCCCACGGGTCGTCGATGGTGGGTCCGGTGCGTCCGTCACCGGGTGGGTCGGCGGTTGCCTCGCTCATTTCCCTGGTGCCGTCGGATGGCGATTCGCTTGCCGCGCAATCAGTTTCCTCGCCGCCCGGTGGTGGGTGGAGTCGTTCGGGGTGGTGGTAGGTGTTCACCCGGGTTTGGCCGCGGTCCAGTAGTGGGGGCGGTAGCCATTCGACCTCGTGGCGGGCGTTCATCCGGGTGGTCCAGCCGCCGGTCGTGCCGACCAGCCGATTGTCACTGCCGCACGCCAGGGCGTTGTCGTTGACGTTGGTGTTGCCACCGGCGGCGAAGTCCTTCTTGGCGTGGTGCACTTGGCAGCCGTACGCCCCGACGGTGCAGCCGGGTTTGGTGCAGCCCCCGTCGCGGGTGATCAGGGCGAGGCGTTGCACGACGGTGGCGGTGCGGCGGGTCTGGAACAGGTCGAGGACCTTGCCGGTGGCGTCGTCGAACAGGGTCAGGAATCCCGTGGTGGTGGATTGGGCGGCCAGCTGCAGGATCTCGCGGCGCGTCAGCACGGTGCCGCCGCCGGTCACCCCGACGCCGGCGCGCGATTCCAGATCGGCGAGGGTGGTGCGGATCAGGATCGCCGTGGGAATCCCGTTGAGCCGGCCCAGTTCACCCTTGGCCAGGGCCGTGCGGTGGAGGAACGCCAACGCGTCGTGGCGACGCTGGGCCAGCGTGCGGTCATCGGCGTCGATCTGCGCTTGGCTCGGTGTCCCCGACGTACAGGGCTCATCGTCGGCGGGGGTTGCACATGCCTGGGGCGGCGAACTTCGCCAACAGGACTTCCAGGGCGGCCCAGGCCGCGGCGGTCATCACCACGTTCACCGCGACGGTGCCATCGGCCCCCTGCCTGCCGACGGTCACGCCGCGACGCCGCCCCGTCCTCGTCGGTCGGCGGCGGCCCATCCTGATCGAGCAGATACAGCGCCCGCGTGAGATCGGCGGCCAACTGATGCGGCGCCATCGACATCGCGGCCCGCGCCCAGGCGACCTCCAACCCCGACCGCTGCATCGGGTCGACGTGGGTGGGGATCTTGGCGACGGCGTCGCGGATCACGGTCACGTGGTCGGCGTTGATCACCTCGTGCGACACCGCGATCGCGGTGGCGGGCAGCGTAGGTGGCATCGGCTGTCCGGTCAGGGATCGTCGGGGCCCGAGGTCGGCGGCCACGGCGACGCGGCGTTTGGCTTCCCTGGGGTGCAGGTTGAGCCGGGTCTGCAACGCGTCGGCGAGACTCTTGGCCCCCAACTGCGCTGGCGGGGTGTCGGCGTCCAGAGCGTTGATCAGGCGGTGTTCGAGCGCGGGGATGCGGCAGCGGTGGGTTTCCAGGTCGGCGAGGAGTTCCACCCGCTCGGCGGCGTCGAGTGATTCGAGGTCGCAGGAAGTCAGCGCGTCGACGGCGGCGCGCAACGCTGCCACCGCCTCTGGCACCGCCCCGCCCACGATCCCCGCCCGCATGCTTCGAACATACATTCGAGGTCTGACATGTCCGCCGTCTCGCTTGCGGGATGGCGTCGATGGCTTCCACGGTCGTCAACACCGCGGGTCCGCGACCCCGGGGAATCGACACGACGGCGCCCCCACTCTCGGGGCCGTGGGGTGGGGGCTTCACGTCGAGGGACCGACTTCTGGTCCGCACCCGTCGGATGGGCGATCTAGGCGGGCCATGATTGCCGTGCCACCCAGGGTTCGCAGATGCCGCGGCTCACCCCCCGTTGGGCAGGCCCCTCAGGCCAGCAGCCCCCTGGCGACGTGGGTGATCTGCACCTCGTTGCTGCCGGCATAGATCATCAGCGACTTTGCGTCGCGCGCCAGCTGTTCGACGCGGTATTCCGTCATGTAGCCGTTCCCGCCGAACAACTGCACGGCCTCCATCGCGACGTCGGTCGCCGCCTGCGAGCAGTACCACTTGATGGCCGATGCCTCGGCGAGCGAGATGGCGACGCCATTCTGAGCGGCCTCTATGACGCGAAACAGCATGTTGCGCACGTTCATTCGTGCCACCTCCATCGTCGCCAGCTTCAGCTGGATCAGCTGGAACTGGCCGATGTTCTGCCCCCACAGGGTGCGGGACTTCGCGTAGTCCACCGACAGCCGCAGGCATTCCTCGATGACCCCGAGCGCCATGGCGGCGACGCCGATCCGCTCGGCGGAGAAGTTCGACCGGGCACTGTCGCGGCCGTCGGTGTTCTGCTCGCTCTCGCCGAGCAGGCGGTCGCGGCCGAGGCGGACGTCGGTGAAGAACAGCTCGCCGGTTCGCGAGCTGTGAATCCCCATCTTGCGCAAGGGTTTCGACTGCACGAAACCGTCCATGCCCCGGTCGAGCACGAACGTCAGCACCTTGCGGGCCCGTCTGTCGGTGCCGTCGCCCTCGTCGAGCTTGGCGTAGACGACGGTCACGTCGGCGTCGGGTCCGTTGGTGATGAACGTCTTCTGGCCGTTGAGCACGTAGCCGTCGCCATCCCGGACCACGGTCGACGTCATGCCGCCGAAGGCGTCCGATCCCGAGTCGGGTTCGGTGATCGCCCACGCGCCCACCTTCTCGTAGGTGACCAACTCGGGCAGCCACCGCTCCTGCTGGGCCAGCGTGCCCTTGGCCGCGATCGTGGGCACCGTCAGGCCGAGGCTGACGCCCATGCCCGTGACCACCCCCATGCTGACCCGGCACAGCTCGCTGATCAGCACGAAACCCATGCCCGCCTGTTCGGTCCCGCCGCCCAGCATGCCGCCCGACGACCCGCCGGTGTCGCCGGCGCGCATCTTGGTCAGCCGACGCTCCAGTGACTCCCTGGCCATGGCGTCGATTCCGAACGTGGCGAACAACTTTCGGATGATCGGGTAGGGGGCCATGTCGCCGCTCTCGAGGTCGTCGACGTGGGGCCGCACCTCCTTGTCGACGAAGTCGCGGACGGCATCGCGGACGGCGAGATCCACCTCGGACCATTCGAGCATCGATCACGCCGCCTTTCGTGGGGTCCCGCCGCCTCGGCGTGCTCCGAAACCAAGGTGGAACCGCCACGATATTCCTGACAACGGTCGTTGTCCACGATCGCCGTCGACGAAGCGCCGTGCCGGCCTAGACATCCCGCGACGAGCAGTACGGCCGCGTCCCGGGAAGGTCTGCCGAGGCGGCGTCGCGGCGGCCCAGGCTGCGTGCCGAGCGTCGGATGGCCCACACCATCACCAGCAGCGCCAGCGCCGTCAGCGGGTAACCCATCGCCACCCGCGCCACCGCCAGCCATCCGGTGGCGTCGGCGTCGTAGAGCCAGTTCTGCACCACGAACCGCGTCGCCGACACCACCGCCAGCGCGCCCGTGGCGACGTCGTACGCGCGCACCGAGGTTCGGTCCGTGCGCCATGCTCCGCCGCGGCCGTTGAGCAGGTTCCACGCGACACCGACGAGCGGTCGCCGCGCCAGCACCGAGGCCATGCAGGCCACGGCCAGGAACAGGCTGGTCCAGATGCCCACCAGGAAGTAGTCCTTGGCGTCGCCGGTCTGGTAGGCGATCAGGGCGCCGACGGCTACCCCGAGCAATCCGGACAGGGCCGGTTGCAACGATTCTCGGCGCAGCAGGCGCAGTGCGGCGATGACGGCGGCGCTGCCGACCGCCACCGCCACCGCGGCGTGCAGGCCCGCGACCGCGTCGGCGGCGACGAAGACCATGCTGGGCACGCTGGCCTGGACCAGGCCGGCGACACCGCCGACGCGCTGCAGGACGCCGGCGCCGGCGCTCACGCACGCCCGCCGAGGTGGCGCGCGAGGAACTCGGTGATGGCGCGCCACATCGTGATGTTGTTCTCGGGGTTCACCGCACCGTGGCCCTCGTCGTGCTGGATCAGGTACTCCACCTCGACGCCGCGGTCGCGCAGCGCGCCCACCAGATTGTCGGACTCGGCCTGGACGACGCGGACGTCGTTGGCACCTTGGACGACCATCAGCGGTGTCGTGATCTGGTCGACCTTGGTGATGGGGGAGCGCGCCATCATGTCGGCCAGCTGCACCGGGTCGTCGGGGTCGCCGACGTAGGCGTGCCAGTTGTTGGCCAGGTGTGGGCGCGCGATCTGGGGCAGGGTGCGCATGAAGTTCGCCAGGTCGGAGATGCCCACGTAGTCGACGGCGGCGGCGAACAGATCCGGGGTGAACGTGACCCCGACCAGCGCCGCATAGCCGCCGTAGGATCCGCCGAGGATCCCCAGGCGGTCGGGGTCGGCCAGGCCCCGATCCACCGCCCACTGCACGGCGTCGACCAGATCGTCGTGCATCTTGCCGGCGAACTCGCCGATGGCCGCCTTCAGGAACGACTTGCCGAAGCCGAGCGATCCGCGGAAGTTGACCTGCAGCACCGCGTAACCGCGGTTGGCCAGCAGTTGCGTCCCGCCGTCCCAGCCCCAGCCGTCGCGGTACCACGGCCCGCCGTGCACCACGAGGACCAGCGGCAGATTGCGGGGTTCGACGCCGACCGGAAGCGTCAGGTAGGAGTGCAGTGCCAGGCCGTCGCGCGAGGTGATGGTCACCGGTTGCATGGGCGCCAACTGGGTGGGATCGAGGTGCGGGAGCGGCCGGAACAACGTCCGGGACGTTCCGGTGGCGTGGTCGTAGAGGTGGGTCACGCCGGGATCGCGGTCGTGGGTGAAACCGACCACCCAGCGGCTGCCGGTGAGGTCCGAGGTGAGGCTGCTCAGGTCGCCGTCGGAGAGTTCCTGCACCGCGGCCAGGACGCTCGCGAAGTCGTCGTCGAGGGCATGGATCACCTGGCGTGCACCCAGGTAGCGCACCCCGAGCAAGTCGCCGGTGCGGCGGTCCAGGATCAGGGGCGACGGGAGGACGGGGCTGACGATCGCGCGGGGATCGAGGTCGTATTCGGGGTGGTCGTCGACCTCGCTCTCCTCGCCCGTGGTCAGGTCCAGGCGGACCAGGCGGGTGCGGTCGGTGCCGCGGTTGGATCCCAGCCACAGTCCCTTGCCGTCGGGAGTGAGCACCGTCGGGTAGAGGCCCATTGGATGATCGGATCCGTCATAGGTCACGATCGGATTCGGCGTGGCCGTCTCGGCGTCCCAGCGCGACACGACGACGTCGCCGTCGTCGGTGAGCGACGTCGCGTAGAGCGTGCCGTCTTCGCTGCACAGCCACGACCCGATCTGGCCGGGGTTCTGGGCGAGCAGTGTCGTCTCGCCCGTGGCGACGTCGATCTCGAGGACGTCGAAGGCCTGGGGGTCGCGGTTGTTGGCCATCACGAACGCGCGGCCCCCGGTGATCTCGCGGATGGGGATCCCCATGGCGCCGGGGAACGGCGTCAGGTCGACCGCTGGGGCGTCGGGGTTCTCGAGGTCGACCCGCATGACGTGCCAATTCTCGTCACCACCGGTGTCCTGAAGGTAGATCATCCACCGGGGATCGTCGGTCCATTCGTAATGGTGCACGCTGCGGGTGGCGTCGGCGGTGACGCAGCGCGGTTCGCCCTCGGTGAGGTCGGCCGCCAGGTCGCTCACCCAGACGTTGAGGCGGTTCTGCCACGGGGCCAGGAAGGCGAGCTTGGTCCCGTCCGGGGAGAGGGTGGCGGCGGCGCGCACGGGCGGGTTGAAGAAGTCCTCCACCGAGATGGGGTCGGGGAGTGGCATGGGGTGTCCCTTCGTCGGTCGGCGCGTGCGGATCACGCGGGTGACACTTAGTGACATTCCAACCATGTCACTAAGTGACAGGCGCGTCAAGATCGAGGCTGTGAGCGACGTCCCACGCGGGCGTGGCGTCATTGCCGCTCGCCGCGCGGCGGACCTAGGGTGGCGTCGTGGATGTCGAGTCGTTCGAGGAACGATCCGACGGCGTGGAGCGCACCGACACCGGATACGGCGCCAACGGGCCGCTCGGGTGGCTTCGGGCGACCAACCACAGCCCCGACGTCATCGCTTTCCTGCGACGCGCCCGCCGTGCGCTGCCCGGCGATCCGGAATTCGGGGATCCGCTCTCGGCGGCCGGTGTCGGCGGCCCGCGGGCGGCCACGCGCGCCGCCGACCGCCTGCTCGACCGCGACGCCGCGTCCCGCGAGGTCAGCCTCGGCGCGCTGCAGGTGTGGCAGGCGATCACCGAGCGTGTCTCCGGCAAGCCCGCCAATGACGAGGTGACGTTGGTGTTCACCGACCTCGTCGGGTTCTCCGACTGGTCTCTGGCGGCCGGCGACGATGCGACGCTGCGACTGCTGCGCCGCGTCACCCAGAAGATGGAACCGCCCCTGCTGGCGGCGGGCGGACGCATCGTCAAGCGCATGGGCGACGGGTCGATGGCGGTCTTCGGCGAACCGGGAACCGCGGTCGCGGCGGTGGTGCACGCGCTCGACGCGGTCAAGGGCGTCGAGGTCGAGGGATACCGGCCGCGGGTGCGGGTGGGGGTGCACACCGGGCGGCCGCAGCGCATCGGGTCCGACTGGCTGGGCGTCGACGTCAACATCGCGGCCAGGGTGATGGAACGCGCGACGCGCGGCGGTCTGGTGATCTCCCAGGCGACCCTCGACGGGCTGCCCGACGGGAAACTCGAGGCCCTCGGCGTGGTCGCGAAGAGGGTCCGCAAGCCCCTGTTCGCCCCACGGATCTCCGGCGTGCCCGACGATCTCGCCATGTACTGGTTGAAGACTCGCAGGGATCTGCCAGCCGACGAACCGCAGGGCGCCGTGACTCCCGGTGCATAGTTGAGCAATGGTCCACCTCGCCGTCTCGCGACTGCTGCGGGTGCGGGTGACCCTGATCTACGGCTCGATCCTGGCCGCCGTCGCCGCGGCACTGGCAACGCTCGACCCCGACGTGCAGGAGCGCGTGTTCGAGCACGCCAGCACGAACCTGCACAATCTGGCCCGCGGACGCGTGGGCACCCTGTTCGGGAGCGCGTTCGTCGTCGACGCCGGCCCGCTGTTGCTGTGGCTGCCGGGACTGCTGTGCTTGCTCGGACTCGCCGAGCTGGTCTGGGGAAGCCGACGGCTGGTGGTCGCGTTCGCCGTCGGTCACGTGGGCGCCACGCTGCTGGTGGCGGTCGGACTGGTCGCCGCCGTCGAGCGCGGGTGGGCGCGTGCCGACGTGGCCCGGGCGGTCGACGTCGGCACCAGCTACGGCGCCGCCGCGGTCCTCGGCGTGCTGACGGCCGCCATTCCGCCGTCCTGGCGACCGCTGTGGGTGGGGTGGTGGCTGGGTGTCGAGGGCAGCGTCGTGGCCACCAGCAGCGATTTCACCGACGCCGGCCACGGGCTGGCGCTACTGCTCGGGATGACGCTGGCCCTGCGCTTCGGCACGCCTGCCGCGTGGACGCCGTGGCGCTGGGCGCTGCTCGCGGTGGCGTCGTGGTTCGGCTTCCTCATGCTGGTCGGCACGCCGGAGACCGCCGGGATGGTCACGCTGTGCGGCGTGTTCGGCGCGGGTGCGGCGTGGCTTGCCACCCGCAGCGCGCTACACCACCGCGGCGTGCGCGCGTTTCGCGTCGACGCGCACGACGGTGCGCACCGCGACGGCATCGCCGAACATCGCGGCTAGCGTGCCGGCCACGTCGTCGGCCGCCGCCGCGGCGTAGGTGAGGCCGTGCCGCGCGGGCACCGTCACCGTCAGTGTCACGGTGGGCGCGCCGTGCTCGACGGTGGCGACCCCGCTGGCCTTCACGACCGCCGGTCGGGTGCGCAGCGCCGCCGCGGCGGCCGCCGCCGCGGCCGTGACGTCCGCGGTGGCGGTGAACTCGGTGGTGGCCAGCGCGATGCGCCGAGCGCGCGGGGCGCGACGATGCGCGAGCAGCCACCGCAGACCCACCAGGATCAGCAGGATGCCGCCGACGGCGGCCGCCCACGGCCACCAGGCGGCGTGCACGCCGGCGGTGAGCACGCAGCGCAGCGGCCTGCCGCCTCCGATACGCCCGGCGCACCACGCCACCGTCAGCGCCGCGCCCGCGAGCAGGCCCAAGCCCGCCACGGCGGCCATCAGACGGTCGATGCCGACCGCAAGCCTGGTCACGCGCGCTCCGCGGGGCGCGCGCGGACCGTGATGGCGGGAACGCGGTGCAGCGCAGCCAGTTCCGTCGCCACGACCGCTTCGATGCGCTGCCGCAGGCCGGCGTCGCCCGTGGTGACGGTGCATCGGACCACGAGCCGCCTGGACGACGCCGTCGCGCGCGCGTCGAGGACCCCGGGCACGTCGCGCGCCACGGTCGCCGCGATGGTCGCGACGTCCGCGCGTCTCAGGTAGACGGCCGACGCAGCGGTCACGGGCACCGCGACACGCCTGCGGGGCGCCACCGCGACGCCTAGCAACGCCACCCCCAGCACCGCCGCGAACACGGCCGCCGCGGGCATCCATCCGGACGGGGTCAGGCCGTCGACGGCGTCGGCAGCCGCCGGGACCCACGGCGTGCCGCCGATCCAGCCGGCGGCGATGGCGGCGTCGCGCACGCCGACCACCCCGAGTGCGACGAGGCCCAGCGCCAAGGCGGCGCCGACGCGAGCGGCGGCGGCCGG
>NZ_JBYVYK010000018.1:0-93412 GCF_058148405.1 Mycobacterium sp. DHQP2018-32-09
GCGCCCGAGCCCACTCCGGCACCCACCCCGGCACCCAGCCCGACGCCGGGCGCCCCGGCTCCCGCGCCGGGTCAGACGCCCGCTCCCGGCCAGCCGCCGGCCCCGGGCGCCCCACCCGCCAACGCCGATCCACGCGCCCAGCTGGCGCAGCGGATCAAGGACGAGAAGGCGCTGCGTCAGAGCGCCGATCAGCAGATCCAGATGCTGGCGCTGCAGTTCCAGGCGACCCGCTGCAACGACGAGGACGTCCTCGCCGGCAACGACGATCCGAACCTGCCGCTGGTCACCTGCTCCACCGACCACAAGACCGTCTATCTGCTGGACAAGTCGATCATCAGCGGCGAGCAGATCGAGAACGCCACGTCGGGGCTGGATTCCCAGCGCGGCGAGTACGTCGTCGACCTGCAGTTCAAGGGTGACGCGGCGAAGGTGTGGGCCGACTTCACCGCTGCCAACGTGGGCACGCAGACCGCGTTCACGCTGGACTCACAGGTGGTCAGCGCGCCGCAGATCAACGAGCCCATCCCGGGCGGGCGTACGCAGATCACGGGCCAGTTCAACGCCGACAGCGCCAAGGAATTGGCCAACGTGCTGAAGTACGGCTCGCTGCCGCTGTCGTTCGAGTCGTCGGAGGCCGAGACGGTCTCGGCGACGCTGGGTCTGACGTCGCTGCGGGCCGGGCTCATCGCAGGCGCCGTCGGCCTGGGCCTGGTGCTGCTGTACTCCCTGATCTACTACCGCGTGCTCGGCCTGTTGACGGCGCTGTCGCTGGTGGCGTCCGGCGCCATGGTGTTCGCGATCCTGGTGCTGCTGGGCCGCTACATCAACTACACGCTGGACCTGGCCGGCATCGCCGGTCTGATCATCGGCATCGGCACCACCGCCGACTCGTTCGTCGTGTTCTTCGAACGCATCAAGGACGAGATCCGCGAGGGCAGGTCGTTCCGGTCGGCCGTGCCGCGAGGCTGGGCCCGTGCCCGCAAGACCATCCTGTCCGGCAACGCCGTGACGTTCCTGGCCGCCGCGGTGCTCTACGTGCTCGCCGTGGGCCAGGTGAAGGGCTTCGCGTTCACGCTCGGCCTCACCACGATCCTCGACGTCGTCGTGGTCTTCCTGGTCACGTGGCCGCTGGTGTACCTGTCCTCGAAGTCCACGATGCTGGCGAAGCCGGGCCTCAACGGTCTGGGCGCCGTCCAGCAGATCGCCCGCGAACGACGCGCCGCCGCCGCGTCGGCAGGATCGAGGTAACGCATGGCCAAGCACGACAAGCAGGACACGAGCGACGTCGAACTCGAGGACGACGCGACCGTCGACGCCGTGTCGACCGGCTCCGAGTTGGGTACGGGCCCGTCCGGCCCGCAGCACGGCTTCTTCGTCCGGCTGTACACCGGCACCGGCGCCTTCGACGTCATCGGCAAGCGCAAGCTCTGGTACGGGATCAGCGGCGTCATCGTCGCGATCTGCCTCGGCAGCATGATCCTGCGTGGGTTCACCTTCGGCATCGACTTCGAAGGCGGCACCAAGATGTCGCTGCCCGCTCAGGGTGTCGGGGGACCGGTGTCGACGTCGCAGGTCGAGGACGTGTTCGCCAACACCATCGGCCGCGCACCGGAGTCGGTGGTGATCGTCGGCACCGGCAACACCGCCACCGTGCAGATCCGTTCGGAGGCACTCGACAACGACCAGACCGAGCAGCTGCGCTCGGCGCTGTTCGACGCATTCCAGCCCAAGGGTCCCGACGGCCAGCCCAGCAGGCAGGCCATCAGCGACTCCGCGGTGTCGGAGACCTGGGGCGGCCAGATCACGCAGAAGGCGTTGATCGCGCTCGGCGTCTTCCTGGTGCTCGCGGCCATCTACATCACGCTGCGCTACGAGCGCTACATGGCCATCGCCGCGCTGGCGACCGTGGTGTTCGACCTGGTGGTCACGGCCGGCGTGTACTCGCTGGTGGGCTTCGAGGTCACCCCGGCAACCGTGATCGGCCTGCTGACGATCCTGGGCTTCTCCCTCTATGACACGGTGATCGTGTTCGACAAGGTGGAGGAGAACACCCACGGCTTCGAGCACACGACGCGTCGCACGTTCGCCGAACAGGCGAACCTGGCCATCAACCAGACCTTCATGCGCTCGATCAACACCAGCTTGATCTCGGTGCTGCCGATCATCGCGCTGATGGTGATCGCGGTGTGGATGCTCGGCGTGGGCACACTGCAGGACCTGGCGCTGGTCCAGCTCGTCGGCGTCGTGGTGGGTACCTACTCGTCGATCTACTTCGCCACGCCGCTGCTGGTGTCGATGCGCGAGCGCACCGAGCTGGTGCGCAACCACACGCGGCGCGTGCTGAACCGGCGCAAGAACGCCGCGGCCAAGGCCGCTGCGGCGGGCTCGGCGACCGTCGACGGCGGCACCGCCGACGAGGTGGGCGCCGCCGAACCGGTCACGGTCTCGGCGGCCACCCCCGCCGTACCCGCCCCCGACAAGCCGCAACCGGGAGCCAAGCCGACCCGGCCGTCGGGTAAGCGCAACACCAGGCGGTAGACCAGTGCAGCCATGGTCTCGGCGTGCCGCGATCCTGGCGGCCACGCTCGCCGTCGTCGGTGCGTCGGTGTCGTGCTCCAGCCACGCCGACGCGATCGACTACGTCGTCGACGGGCCACTGTCGACCTACAACACCAACACGGTGGTCGGAGCGGCCTCGGGCGGGCCGCAGGCGTTCGCCCGCGTGCTCACGGGGTTCACCTATCGCGGTCCCGACGGGCAGATCGTGGGCGATCGCGACTTCGGCTCGGTCTCGGTGGTGGGGCGCACCCCGCAGGTGCTCGACTACCAGATCGACGATGCCGCGGTGTACTCCGACGGCAAGCCGGTCACGTGCGACGACATGGTGCTGGCGTGGGCGGCGCAGTCGGGGCGGTTCCCCGCGTTCGACGCCGCCAGCCGGGCCGGTTACGCCGACGTCGCGACCGTCGACTGCGTGCCCGGCGCCAAGCGCGCCCGGGTGACGTTCGCGCAGGATCGGGCGTTCGTGGACTACGGCCAGCTGTTCGCGGCCACGTCGCTGATGCCCTCGCACGTGCTCGCCGACGAACTCGGGCTGGGCGACGGCGGCGTCACGACCGCGCTGCAGACCGGTGACCCGGCGGCCGTCGGGCGGATCGCCGCCGCCTGGAATCAGACGTGGGACCTGAAGCCGGGGGTCGACGTGAAGAAGTTCCCGTCGTCGGGGCCCTACAAGCTCGACTCGGTGGGCGACGACGGCTCGGTGGTGCTGGCGGCCAACGACAAGTGGTGGGGTGCACCGCCGGTGACGCCGCGCATCACGGTGTGGCCGCGCTCGGCCGACATCCAGGATCGGGTGAACGACGGCTTCTACGACGTCATCGACGTCGCAGCGGGGTCGTCGGGGACGCTGACGCTGTCGAACGACTACCGGCGCAGCGAGAGTCCGTCGGCGGGCATCGAGCAGGTGATCTTCGGTGCCCAGGGGCCGCTGGCCGATCCAGCGGCGCGGCGTGCGCTGGCGTTCTGCACGCCGCGCGACGTCATCGCACGCAATGCGAACCTCTCCATCGCCAACAGTCGCCTCAACCCAGTGGCCGACGACTCCATCACCGCGGCCGAGAACTCGGGTGCCGGCGACCAGTTCGTCACCGCGAACCCCGCCGCCGCCCGGGACGCCGTCGCGGGCCGACCGCTGACGGTGCGGATCGGCTACCAGAGCCCCAATGCGCGGCTGGCGGCCATCGTCGGCACCATCGCGACGTCCTGTCAGGCCGCGGGCATCACGGTCACCGACGCCGGTGGCGACACGGTGGGTCCCCAGACGTTGCGCGACGGTCAGGTCGACGCGCTGCTCGCCAGCACCGGGGGCGCGGCGGGCAGCGGGTCCACGGGATCCTCGGCGATGGACGCCTACGACCTGCACGCCGGCAACGGCAACAACCTGTCCGGCTACGCCAACGAGCAGGTCGACGGCATCATCGCCACGCTGGCCGTGACGTCCGATCCGAAGGAGGCCGCGCGCCTGCTCGGCGAGGGCAGCCGCGTGCTGTGGGACGGCATGCCGACGCTGCCGCTTTACCGTCAGCAGCGCATGCTGGTGACCTCGACGAAGATGGACGCCGTGAGCAGCAATCCGACTCGATGGGGAGCAGGCTGGAACATGGACCGCTGGGTGCGCAAGTCGTGACCGACGTCGCAGGGGTGATCTCCGGGCTGATCCGGGAGGTGCCCGACTTCCCGGAACCGGGGGTCCAGTTCAAGGACCTGACGCCGGTGCTGGCCGACGCCGCCGGGTTGGCCGCCGTGACGGGGGCGCTCGCGGCCGTCGCCGACGGGTCCGACCTGATCGCGGGCATCGATGCGCGCGGCTTCCTGCTGGGTGCCGCGGTGGCCACGTCCTTGGGCACGGGGGTGCTGGCGGTCCGCAAGGGCGGCAAGCTGCCGCCGCCGGTGTTCGGCGAGTCCTACGTGCTGGAGTACGGCACCGCCACGCTGGAGATCCCGGCCGAGGGCATCGACCTGACGGGCCGTCGCGTGCTGATCATCGACGACGTCCTGGCCACGGGCGGGACGCTGGCCGCGGCGCGGCGACTGCTGTCGCGTGCGGGCGCCGACGTGGTGGGTGCGGCGGTGGTCCTGGAACTGCCGGCGCTGGGCGGGCGCGACGTGGTGGCGCCGCTGCCGGTCACGAGTCTGTCGGTGATCTGAGGGACTATCCTCGAACATCACGCCGGCCTCGAGTCTCGTGCCGGCTGAGCCGGCGGCCGACGCCGGTGGACGGGAGGTACGCGCTGTGGCCCTCGACGATGCGCGCCTGGAACCTCGCACCGACGAGCGGGTGGATCAGGGCCCGGATGCACTGACCCAGACCCAGCCCATGCCGGTCGTGCCCGCCGATGCCGTCGAGGCGCCCAAGTCGACGAGTGCCTCGCGTCGGGTACGCGCTCGGCTGGCCCGCCGGATGACGGCACAGCGCAGTGCGATCAACCCGGTGCTGGAGCCGCTGGTGGCGGTGCACCGGGAGTTCTATCCGAAGGCCAATCTCACCCTGCTGCAGCGCAGTTACGAGGTCGCCGAGGAGCGGCACGCCGATCAGTTGCGCCGTTCCGGGGACCCCTACATCACCCACCCGTTGGCCGTGGCGAACATCCTCGCCGAACTCGGCATGGACACCACGACGCTGATCGCGGCGCTGCTGCACGACACCGTGGAGGACACCGGCTACACGCTGGAGGCGCTGACGGCGGAGTTCGGCGCCGAGGTGGGCCACCTCGTGGACGGGGTGACCAAGCTCGACAAGGTGGCGCTGGGGTCCGCGGCCGAGGGCGAGACCATCCGCAAGATGATCATCGCGATGGCGCGCGATCCGCGCGTGCTGGTGATCAAGGTCGCCGACCGCCTGCACAACATGCGCACGATGCGGTTCCTGCCGCCGGAGAAGCAGGCCCGCAAGGCCCGAGAGACGCTGGAAGTCATTGCCCCACTGGCCCATCGGCTCGGTATGGCCACCGTGAAGTGGGAACTCGAAGACCTGTCGTTCGCGATCCTGCATCCCAAGAAGTACGAGGAGATCGTGCGGCTGGTGGCCGATCGGGCGCCGTCGCGGGACACCTACCTGGCGAAGGTGCGCGCGCAGATCGTCGCGTCGTTGACCAGTTCGAAGATCAACGCCGTGGTGGAGGGCAGACCCAAGCACTACTGGTCGATCTACCAGAAGATGATCGTCAAGGGCCGCGACTTCGACGACATCCACGACCTGGTGGGCGTGCGCATCCTGTGCGACGAGATCAGGGACTGTTACGCCGCCGTCGGCGTGGTGCACTCGCTGTGGCAGCCCATGGCCGGCCGGTTCAAGGACTACATCGCGCAGCCGCGGTACGGCGTCTACCAGTCGCTGCACACCACGGTCATCGGACCGGAGGGCAAGCCGCTGGAGGTGCAGATCCGCACGCAGGGGATGCACAAGACCGCCGAGTTCGGCATCGCCGCGCACTGGCGGTACAAGGAGGCCAAGGGCCGCAACGGATTGCCCGCGGGTCACACCGCCGCCGAGATCGACGACATGGCGTGGATGCGGCAGTTGCTCGACTGGCAGCGGGAGGCCGCCGATCCCGGGGAGTTCCTCGAGTCGTTGCGCTACGACCTCGCGGTGCAGGAGATCTTCGTCTTCACGCCGAAGGGCGACGTGATCACGCTGCCCACCGGGTCGACGCCGGTCGACTTCGCGTACGCGGTACACACCGAGGTCGGTCACCGCTGCATCGGCGCCCGCGTGAACGGTCGGTTGGTGGCGCTGGAGCGCAAGCTCGAGAACGGCGAGGCCGTCGAGGTGTTCACCTCCAAGGCCCCCAATGCCGGACCGTCACGCGACTGGCAGTCGTTCGTGGTGTCGCCGCGGGCCAAGGCGAAGATCCGGCAGTGGTTCGCCAAGGAGCGGCGCGAGGAGGCGTTGGAGTCCGGCAAGGACGCCATCGCCAAGGAAGTGCGCCGCGGTGGACTTCCGTTGCAGCGCTTGATGAACGCCGAGTCCATGGCATCGCTGGCGCGTGAGCTGCACTACGCCGACGTCTCGGCGCTCTACACCGCCGTCGGCGAGGGGCACGTGTCGGCGCGCCACGTGGTGCAGCGGCTGGTGGCGCTGTTCGGCGGGGAGGCCGAGGCCGAGGACGAGATCGCCGAGCGGTCCACGCCGGCGACCATGCCCGTACGCCAGCGCACCAGCGACGACGTGGGCGTGGCGGTTCCCGGGGCGTCGGGCGTGCTGACCAAGCTGGCGAAGTGCTGCACGCCGGTCCCCGGGGACAACATCATGGGCTTCGTCACGCGCGGCGGTGGCGTGAGCGTGCACCGCACCGACTGCACCAACGCCGAGTCGCTCAAGCAGCAGTCGGAGCGCATCATCGAGGTGAAGTGGGCGCCGTCGCCGTCGTCGGTGTTCCTGGTGGCGATCCAGGTCGAGGCACTCGACCGGCACCGGTTGCTGTCCGACGTCACCAGGGTGCTGGCCGACGAGAAGGTCAACATCCTGTCGGCGTCGGTGACGACGTCGAACGACCGCGTGGCGATCAGCCGGTTCACGTTCGAGATGGGTGACCCCAAGCACCTGGGGCACGTGCTCAACGTGGTGCGCAACGTGGAGGGCGTGTACGACGTCTATCGCGTGACGTCCGCGGCGTAGCGGCGCGTGCTCAGCGCGCCGATCGCTGCGGCGAGCAGGCAGGCCGCCGCGACCGCGCCGGCGAACCACGGCCACACCGAGCCCAGTGCCCAGCGCGTGGCGGCCCAGCCTGCCACGACGGTCGGCACGGCCATCGCGGTGTAGGCCAGCAGGTAGAAGGCCGACATCGTCTCGCCGCGGCGGTCGGCGGGCACGACGTGGGACAGGTGCCGTAGCGAGCCGCCGAAACCCAGCCCGAAGGTCGCGCCCAGCAGGGCGGCGGCGGCGAGCACCAGGTGCCATTGGTGGGTTGCCAGTGCGGGGACGGTGACGGCGAGGGCGATCGCCATGCCGACGTCGCCGATGATGGCGGCGCGGTGGGCGGGCACGCGGGTGGCGAGCAGTTGGGCGACGGCTGCGGCGAACGCGGTGACTGCGACGACGCCGCCGCCGAAGACCAGATTGTGGACGCCGGTGCGTTGGGCGGCCAGTGAGGGGTACAGCGAGAGCAGGACGCCCAGGACCGACCACGACGCCATGGCGCCCAGGGCCGAGAACCAGAAGTCGCTGCGGATCTGACGAGGCACCGCCGGCCTGGCGATGCGGATGGGTCCGCCGGTGCGGGTGGGGTGCGGCTCGCGCAGGGCGAGGACGCCGACGCCGATGGCGGCGCAGGCCACGGCGACCACGGCGTAGGGGGTGCGCATGGGGTGGGGTGCGTACTGCGCGAGCAGGGCCGAGCCGAGGATGGCGACGGTCATGCCGACGTTGAACGCGACGCCGCTGAGTTGGCCGGAACGTGCGCCGTGTTCGGGTCGGAGGTCCAGCAGGGCTGCGGCACCGGCGACGACGATGGAGCCCACGGCGGCGCCGTGGATGGCCCGCGCGACGATCAGCAGCGCCATGTCGTCGGCGACGAGGAAGACGCCGAGGCCGACGATCATGGCGACGAGGGCGCCCAGGAGTACGGGCTTGCGGCCGACGACGTCCGAGATGCGGCCGGCCACCAGGACGGCGCCGAGTGCGGCGACGGCGTAGACGGCGAAGACGATCGTGGTCGCCAGCGGCGAGAGATGCCACACCTCTTCGTACATGTGGTAGAGCGGGGCGGGCAGGCCGGAGACGCCGAGGGCGACTCCGGAGAGCACGAGCAACAGTGAGTAGGCCCAGCGCTGGGAGCCCTGCATCCGAGGCGTGGTGGTGACCACCGACACGGTGTCCTCCCGAGTTTGACGAACGTCGAACCCGCTCGAGAGTACGCTGGGGTTCGATGACCATCAAACCCTTTGTGGTCGACGGCACGACGTGAGTGCCGAGGAGACCACCCCCGTGGCGGGGCTGCAGCAGATCTTGGCGGCCCTGGCGGACCCCGTGCGCCTGGAGATGGTGCGGCGGCTCGGCAATGCGGGCGTGCCGACCCCGTGTGCGCGGCTGTACGACGGCATCAACAAGTCGACGGCCACGCACCACTTCAAGACGCTGCGGGAGGCCGGTCTGCTGGAACGCCTGGTGCTCGGCGGGCAGATCCACCAGAGGTTGCGCACCGCCGACGTCGAGGCCGCCGCGCCCGGCCTGCTCGACGCCGTCATCGCCACGGCGAACCGGGACGCTGCGCGCTAGCTAGCCCGACGGCCGCAGCGCTCCGTCAGCCCGCCCGCACCGTCTCGATGGTCAGGTCCCGCCGGGGCGCGCCGTCGCGCACTCCCTCGGAGCCGTCGCGCACCCCCTCGGCGGCGATGCGCTCGACGATGGCCAGCCCCGGCGCGTCGATGGTGCCGAATGCCGTGTACGTGGGGGGCAGCGCCGAGTCCGCGTACACCAGCAGGAACTGGCTGCCGTTGGTGCCCGGGCCCACGTTGGCCATCGCCAGCGTGCCCCGCGGGTACCGGACGGGTTGGGTGAGGGCCGGATCCGAGAGCCGGTACTGGTTGGTGGGGTATTCGTTGGGGAACCGGTAGCCCGGTCCGCCCGTGCCGGTGCCGCTCGGATCGCCGCACTGCAGCAGGCCGAGCACCGGCGACGTCGCCAGCCGGTGGCAGCGGGTGCCGTCGTAGAAACCCTGCCGTGCCAGGCTGGTGAAGCTGTTCACCGTGCACGGCGCCTTGGCGTTGTCGAGCCTCAGGCCGACGACGCCGGCGTCGGTGTCGAGCTGGGCGGCGATGGTGGCCGGGGTGGTGGGGGTGCGGCCCGCGGGCGGCGGTGCCACGGGCCGGGTCGCGGGCTCGGCGGTGGCGGGGTACTGGCAGTTCGAGCCGAGCGTCGCGGGCGCGCGGAACGGCGGCAGCGTCGTGGTGGAGAGCTGCGTGACGGGCCCGTCGGGCGTCGTCGGCGCCCAGCCTCGGACGTCGCCGAAGCGGACCGCCAACGCGACCAGGACCACCAGCGCGGCGACGGCGAGCATCGCCGTCGCCGTCAGCACGTAGCCGATGACGAGCCCGGCGACGGCCAACCCGCGGCCCTGTTCACCGGTGCGCTTGAGCTGTGCCAGCGAGACGTGGCCGAAGACGATGCCCAGGGGCGCGCAAACGAACGCGCACACCAGGGCGGCGATGGCCATGCCGTTGGTGCGCGCGCCTGCCGGCGGCGACGCGTACGGCGGTGGCAGTGGCGGTGGCGGAACCGTCATCGGGACGCGCCCGTGCGGATCATCAGTCCAACATCAGCTGCTTGATCTGCACCGGGTTGGCGGGCTTGCCGTCGCCACCGCCGCCCTCGACGCCGGCCGCGGCGATCTTGTCGAGCGTGTCGAGACCGGTCTTGTCGACGGTGCCGAACACCGTGTAGCCGGGGGGGAGCTGTGAGTCCTTGTACACCAGGAAGAACTGGCTGCCGTTGGTGCCGGGTCCGGCGTTGGCCATCGCCAGCGTGCCGCGCGGGTAGATCACGGGCGACTGCAGCGCCGGATCGTCGGGGCGGTACTGGTTGGTGGGGTACTCGTTGGCGAATTCGTAGCCCGGGCCCCCGGTTCCGGTGCCGGTGGGATCGCCGCACTGCAGCACCGACAAGCTCCCGGTGGTGAGACGGTGGCACGGGGTGTTGTTGAAGTACCCCTGCTGCGCCAGGCTGGCGAAGCTGTTGACGGTGCAGGGGGCCTTGGCGTTGTCGAGCTGCAGGCCCAGATTGCCCTGCGTCGTCTCCATGCTCGCACTGACCATGGCCGGGTCGGTGGGCACCTTGCCGCTGCGCGGTGGGTTGACCTTGCGGCTGGCCTCCTTGGCCGCCGGGTACTGGCAGTTGGCGCCCAGGTCGGCCGGTGCGGCAAACGCCGGCAGCGCAGGCGTGCCGTCGGGCGCGGTCGCGCCGGGTGCCGCGCTGGTGGTCGACTCCGACCCCGACCCCGACGCCGCCGCGGTCGTGTCGCCGGAATCCTTGGTGAAGAAGACGACGCCCGCGACGATCGCCGCGATCACGACGACGGCACCCGCGACGCCCCCGCCGATGGCGAGCATGCGGTTGCGCTTGGCGCGCGCCGCCCGGCGCTCGAGTTGACGTTCGAGCTTGCGCTTGGCCGTGGCCCGGCGTTGTTCGTTGGTCGGCACCGCCGCTGTCCTCCTGAAGAATCCCGGTCAGTTCGGCACCGAGTGTGCCAGCAGATGCTGAGCGTGGGTGCTGCGACCCGCGCGAGCGCGGGGTGGGAAACTGGTCGCCGTGTTGGTCACGGGGTTCCCGGCTGGGTGGTTGCAATGCAACTGCTACGTGCTCGCGCCCGCCCAGGGCGGCGACGCCATCGTGGTCGACCCGGGGCAGAAGGCCATGCCGCGACTGCGCAAGATCCTCGACGAGCACCGGCTGACGCCGGCTGCCGTGCTGCTCACCCACGGTCACATCGATCACATGTGGTCGGCGCAGAAGGTGGGCGACACCTACGGCTGCCCGGTGTTCGTGCATCCCGAGGACCGGGCGATGCTCACCGATCCCATCAAGGGCATGGGTCCGCGGCTGGCGCAGCTGGCGGTGGGCACGCTGTTCTCCGAGCCGCGGCAGGTGGTCGAATTGGAGCGCGACGGCGGCAAGCTGGACCTCGCCGGCATGACCGTCACCGTGGACCACACGCCGGGGCACACGGCGGGGTCGGTGGTGTACCGCCTGGATCAGGGGCCCGCGCAGTTGGCCCTCACCGGGGACACGCTGTTCAAACAGTCGATCGGCCGCACCGACCTGCTGGGCGGCAGCGGTCGCGCGCTGCTGGGCTCCATCGTCGACAAACTGTTGGTGCTCGACGACTCCACCGTGGTACTACCTGGTCACGGTCCCAAGACCACCATCGGCGACGAGCGTCGGTGCAACCCATTCCTCGAAGGTCTGTCGTGAGTGACTTCCAGGCGCCCAAGGGCGTCCCCGATTACCTGCCCCCCGACTCCGCGGCGTTCGTCGCGGTGCGCGACGGTCTGCTCGGTGCCGCGCGGCGGGCGGGCTACGGCGACGTCGAGTTGCCCATCTTCGAGGACACGGCGCTGTTCGCGCGCGGCGTGGGGGAGTCCACCGACGTGGTCTCCAAGGAGATGTACACGTTCGCCGATCGCGGCGAGCGCTCGGTGACGTTGCGCCCCGAGGGCACCGCGGGCGTGATGCGGGCGGTGATCGAGCACGGCATCGACCGGGGCGCGCTGCCGGCGAAGCTCTGTTACTCGGGGCCGTTCTTCCGGTACGAACGCCCCCAGGCCGGTCGTTACCGGCAACTGCAGCAGGTGGGGGTCGAGGCCATCGGCGTCGACGACCCGGCGCTCGACGCCGAGGTGATCGCGGTGGCCGACGCCGGCTTCCGCGGGCTGGGGCTCGACGGATTCCGTCTGGAGATCACGTCGCTGGGTGACGACACGTGTCGCCCCCAGTACCGGGAGTTGCTACAGGCCTTCCTGTTCGGCCTCGACCTCGACGAGGACACCCGGCGGCGCGCCGAGATCAACCCGCTGCGCGTCCTGGACGACAAGCGCCCGCACGTGCGGGAGATGACTGCCGACGCCCCGCTCATGCTGGATCATCTCTCGGACACCGCGCGTGGCCACTTCGACGCCGTCCTGGGTTATCTGGACGCCCTCGGCGTGCCGTACGTGGTGAACCCGCGGATGGTCCGCGGCCTGGATTACTACACGAAGACGACGTTCGAGTTCGTGCACGACGGGTTGGGTGCCCAGTCGGGCATCGGCGGTGGGGGCCGCTACGACGGGCTGATGCGCCAGCTCGGGGGGCGCGATCTGTCGGGCATCGGCTTCGGGCTCGGCGTCGACCGCACGTTGCTGGCGTTGCGGGCCGAGGGCAAGTCGGTCGGCGTGACCAGCGCCGTGGACGTGTTCGCGGTGCCGCTCGGCGCCGCCGCCAAGCTGGAGTTGGTGAAGCTGGTTGCCGCCCTGCGCGCGGCCGGCGTGCGTGCCGACCTGGCCTACGGTGACCGCGGGATGAAGGGCGCGATGAAGGCGGCCGACCGCTCTGGTGCCGCGGTGGCGCTGATCGCCGGTGACCGTGACGTCGAGGCGGGCACCGTGGGTGTCAAGGATCTGACTACGGGAGAGCAGGTCGACGTGCCCGCTGCGCAGGTGGTCGACACCGTCGTCACCACCGTGCGCGCCAAGCTCGGCTGAGCAGACGTCAGGTTCGGTTGCGCCCGAACAGCATTCGCGAGGCCATGCGGTCGCGCAGCGTGACGGTGTGCAGCAGCACCATGCTGACGTGCACGGCGATCGCCGCGACCAGCAGGTAGGCCGCCACCGAATGTGCTTGGCGCAGCACGAAGAACACGTCGGCGTCGAACGGGGCGATCCGCGGCAACGCGAACCCGCCGAAGACGACCGCGGGCCTGCCGCCTGCGGACACCATGGCCCATCCGATCAGCGGCTGGGCCAGCAGCAGGGCGTACATGCCCAGCTCGGAGTAGTGGATGAGCTTGCCTTCGACCCTGCCGACGGTCGGTGGCCAGTTCGGCAGCGCGGCGGTGAAGCGGTTCACCAGGCGCACCACCATGACCACCAGCACGGTGATGCCGATGGTCATGTGGACGCCGACCAGGGCGCCGTAGGACCCCAGGGAGTTGACCATCGTGAAGCCGATGAGCAGCGCGGCGACGACCAGGATGGCGGTCAGCCAGTGCAGGATTCGGGAGCGGACCGGGAAGCGCTCGGTCACGATGCCACCTCGTCGACCTGGATCGCCGACGGCGACTTCGGCTCGCCGGTGCGGGCGCGGTAGGACGCCGCGTAGACGGCCGAGCGTGCGCTCAGGAGGGGATCGGCCGACGGCTCGATGCCGTCGGGCAGGGTCAGCGGATCGAAGTTGACGTCGCGGGCATTGCCCGCGCGCTCGGTCTCGGCCGCCTCGAGTGTCAGCACGCCCGCCTCGACGACCCGGCGGTCGGCGGGCCAGGGCACGGTGGGGTCGATGGTGTCGTCGGCCGTGCCGACGACGAAGCGCAGATCCCACTGCAGCGGCTGGGTTCGGATTTGCCGGACGAGTGCGTCGAACAGCGCGTCGCGGCCGGTTCCGGCGGGCAGCGCCCGCTGGCGCGGGACGAACGACCAGCGCACGGGGGTGCGGGTGCCGGAGCCCGACACCAGGTAGAACACGTTGAGTCCTGAGAACGTGCTGTCGGCGAAGCCGGGGGTGGGCGGCTGCGCCGAGAGGATCGCCGTGGCCGCCTTGCTCGCCGGGTACTTGGCCAGGAAGGCTGCCATGGCGTCAGGATCCGGCTTGCCGGTGGCCGGATCGGGCTTGGACGCCTGCAGCTGGTCGAAGAACGCGTCCGGCGAGTTGACCGGGAACACCGGCAGATTCACCATCGCAGTCCGCCACTGGTGCCTCCCGGCGAAGCCGATCGCCAGGCCCAGCCCGCGCACCACGCCGGGCGCGTCGGTCGCCGTCGGGTTGCCGCCGCCCAGCGAGAAGCGGCCGATCACGGGTTGTGTGCCCTCGGCGAGGACCGCGGCGGCCGACAGCTCGGCGGCCGCACCGGTGCTCTTGAACCGGCCGGTCACCGCCACGCCCTTGGCATGGTTGCGCCGGAACCCGGGATGGTTGCCGAAGATGCTCTGGAAGCGGTCGATGAACGCCTCTCGGGTGAGGTGCCTGCGGCCGATCCAGTCGTTGGCGTAGGCGACGGCGCCGAGATCGACGGCGAGGAACGCCGTAACGGCGGCAGCGCCTGCGAGGACGGAGCGGCGGGTGACGGCGGCGCGAGGGCGCTGCGGTGGGGGCTGGTCCACGTCTGTCAGATATACCCCCGACGGCTGCGGCGCGCGACTTTTGGGTGCCCGCCGCTGTGGCAAACTCGACCGCGTGCGAGTTCTGGTGCAGCGCGTGCGGGGCGCCTCGGTGACGGTGGACGGCCGTACGGTCGGAGCCATCGAGCCGACGGCCCAGGGGTTGCTCGCGTTGGTCGGCGTGACGCACTCCGATGACGCGGGCGTGGCGCGGCGCATGGCCGAGAAGCTGTGGCGGCTGCGCATTCTCGACGCCGAACGCAGTGCCGCGGACGCGGCGGCCCCCATCCTGGCGGTCAGCCAGTTCACGCTGTATGCCGATACCGCCAAGGGGCGCAGGCCGTCGTGGAACGCGGCCGCGCCCGGCGCGGTGGCCGAACCGCTGGTCGAGGAGTTCGTCGCAGCGTTGCGCGCACAGGGGGCACACGTTCAGACGGGGATCTTCGGCGCGGACATGCAGGTGAGCCTGACCAATGACGGACCGGTGACGGTCCTGTTGGAGTCGTGAGGCGCGGCCCTAGATGGTCATGGCCGCGCGCACGTCGGCCTCCGACGCGGACCCGCCGGCGCCGCTTGACGTGATGCGGCCGGCTTCCAGGACGTAGTAGCGCTGCGCGGATTCGAGCGCGAATCCGATGTGCTGCTCGACCAGCAGCACGCCGAGACCGCCGCGTCCGACCAGCGCCGTGATGGCGGCCTCGATCTCGGCGACCACCGACGGTTGGATGCCCTCGGTGGGCTCGTCGAGGATGAGGCACCTGGGCGAGGTGATGAGGGCGCGGGCGATGGCGAGCTGTTGCCGCTGGCCCCCCGAGAGCAGACCGGCGCGTCGCGTGAGCAGTTCCTTGAGCGCGGGGAACAGGTCGAGCTGCTCGTCGATGAGGTCCTTGCCGCGCGCACGTCCGTCGGCCACCACCTGCAGGTTCTCGAACGTGGTCAACTGCGGGAACGACTGCTGGCCCTGGGGGACGTAGGCGATGCCACGCGCCACCCGCGCGCTGGGCCGCAGCTTGGTCACGTCGGCGCCGTCGAACCGCACGGTGCCGGCCGTGCACTTCAGCAGGCCGACGGCGGCGCGCAGCAGCGTGGTCTTGCCTGCGCCGTTGTGGCCCATGATGGCCGCCACGCCGTCGGACGGCACCTGGAGGCTGACGCCGTGGATCACCTCGGCGCGCCCGTAACCGGTGCGCAGGTCCGAGATCTCGAGCATCACGCCTCCTCGCGTAGTTCGTCCGGTACGTCGGACGTGCCTGCGGCGGCGGTGCCGAGATACACCTCCTGGACGCGTTCGTTGGCCTGCACCTCGGCGACGGTGCCCTCGGCGATGACCTGGCCGCGGGCCAGCACGGTCACCGAGGTGGCGAAGGCCCGCATGAAGTCCATGTCGTGCTCGACCACGACGACGGTGCGTTCGGTTCCGATGAGCCGCAACAACTCTCCGGTCTGTTCGCGCTCCTCGTGGCTCATGCCTGCGACGGGCTCGTCGAGCAGCAGCACGTCGGCGTTCTGCACCAGCAGCATGCCGATCTCGAGCCACTGCTTCTGGCCGTGGGCGAGCACGCCCGCGGGTCGGTCGGCGAGAGCGCTCAGGCCGGTGATCTCGAGCGCCTCCTCGATGGCCGCGGGCACGCCGGGGCGTCTGCGCAGCATGGTCCACACGGATCGTCCGGCGCCCGCGGCGATGTCGAGGTTCTGCAGCACGCTCAGCTGCTCGAACACGCTGGCGGTCTGGAACGTGCGGCCCACGCCGAGCCGGGCGATCTGGTGCACCTTCTTGCCCAACAGTTCGACACCGGACTTGTTCACCGATCCGGTGGCGGGCACCAGCCCGGTGATCGCGTCGATGACGGTGGTCTTGCCCGCCCCGTTGGGGCCGATGAGGAAGCGCAGGTCGCCCTGGAACAGGGTGAGGTCCACCCCGCCCACCGCGGTGAAGCCGTCGAATTGCACGGTGAGACCGCGGACTTCGAGGTACTGCGTGCCCATGCCGACGTTGCCGCCTGCCACCGGGCCGTGCTGGGTCGTGTCGGTCACGTGCGGGCTCCGGCGGTCTGGGTCTCGACACCGGGATCGGGGTCGGGATCGGGATCGGGGTCGGGGACCGATGCGGCGACCGGCCCGGACGCGGCCCGTGGCCGTCGGCGACGGAACACCACGCTCAACCCCGCGAGGCCGGCGGGGAAGAAACCCACCACGACGACGAACAGCAGCCCCTGGGCGTAGGTCCACTCCGACGGAAAGCGTTCGGAGAACAGTGTTTGCGCCCAGGCCACGCCGATGGCGCCGAGGATGGGACCCAGCAGCGTGGTGCGCCCGCCGATGGCAACGCCGATGAGGAACGCGATCGAGGGCAGGATGCCCACCTGCGACGGGGCGATGAAGCCGACGATGGGGGTGAACAGGGCGCCACCGATGCTCGCGAACAGCGCCGCCACGGTGTAGGCGACCACCTTGACGTTGGCGGGGTCGTAGCCGAGGAAGCGGACGCGCTCCTCGCCGTCGCGCACCGCGACCAGCAGCTCGCCGTAGCGGCTGTGCATCAGCTGCCGTGCGATGGCCACGACGACGAGCAGGACGCCCGCGGCGATGAAGAACAGCATCTGCTTGTTCACCGGATCCTTGAGCGCGAATCCGAAGAACGTGCGGAAGTTGGTGAGGCCGTTGCTGCCCCCCAGGCCGGTCTGCCCGATCAGCAGGATGGCCAGCGCCGCGGCGAGGGCTTGGGACAGGATGGCGAAGTAGGCGCCCTTGACCCGTCGCTTGAACACGCCGAACCCGAGCAGGGCGGCGATGCCGGTGGGCAGTACCACGATGGCCGCGCACGTCACGAAAGGCGAGGCGAACGGCTCCCAGTAGGAGGGGAGTTCGCGCACGCCGGCGATCTGCATGAAATCCGGCACCGCCTGTTTGGCCAGCGCGGCGTCGGCGATCTTGAGGTGCATGCCCATGAGGTAGCCGCCGATGCCGAAGAACACGCCCTGGCCCAGGACGAGCATTCCGCCACGGCCCCATGCCAATCCGATGCCGACGGCGACGATGGCGAAGCACAGGAACTTGGCCAGCAGGTTCAGGCGGAAGTCCGACAGCACGGCGGGCGCCACCGCGAACAGCGCCACCGCGGCGGCGCCGAATCCGACCCACGTCTGCCAGCGGCCCACCAGGCCGGAAGATCTGGTGCGCGTCATGCCAAGCTCCTGGTCCTCACGGTGAACAGGCCCTGCGGGCGCACCTGCAGGAAGAACACGATGATCACGAACAGCACCACCTTGGCCAGCGAGGCGGTGGTGTTGTATTCGATGAAGGCGTTGCAGAACCCGATGCCCAGTGCGGCGATCACGGTGCCCTTGATCTGGCCCAGTCCGCCCACCACGACCACCAGGAACGCGTCGATGAGGTAGCTCTGCCCGGTGGTGGGGCTGGTGGACCCGATGAGCGTCAACGCCACACCCGCGATCCCGGCGAGCCCGGAGCCCAGGAAGAACGTGGTGACGTCGGTCGTGCGGGACGAGATGCCGCTGGTTTCGGCGAGGTCGCGGTTCTGCACGACCGCGCGGATGCGACGGCCCATGGGGCTGGCCTTGAGCGCGGTGGCCAGGGCGACCACGCACGCCGCGGCCAACACCAGGATGAAGATGCGCGTCTTGGGCACGACGGCACCGAACATCTCGACGCCTCCACCCAGCCACGACGGTGCGACGACGTTGACGGCGGGCGCACCGAACACGTCCCGCGCCACCTGCTGGAGGATGAGGCCCAGGCCGAAGGTCACCAGCAGGGTGTCCAGGGGGCGGTGGTACATCCGGCGGATCAACGTGGTCTCGAGCAGTACGCCCATCAGGCCGCCGACCACGAACCCGATGAGCAGCGAGACCAGCAGCGCGACACCGGTGTTCGCGATCACCTGCTGGGTGACGTACGCGGTGTAACAGCCCGCCATGATGAACTCGCCGTGGGCCATGTTGATGACGCCCATCTGCCCGAACGTCAGGGACAGGCCCAGTGCGGCCAGCAACAGGATCGAGCCCAGGCTCAAACCCGTTGCCAGCTGCCCGATGAGGACGTCCATTGCGTCGTCGACCTCCCGTCGCGAGCCGGGTCAGCCCGACAGGCCCGCGGCCCAGGGGTAGGACTTGAGGTAGGGGTCCGGCTGGATCGGGCCCGGCGACTGCCAGATGGTGTAGATCAGGCCGTCGGGCCGGATCTCGCCGATGCGCGCGGTCTTGGTGATGTGGTGGTTCTCACCGTCGATGGTGACCAGGCCCTCGGGGGCGTCGAACGTGACCCCGCCTGCGTTGTCTTGAATGGCCTTGACGTCGAACGACTTCGCCTTCTCCACGGTGTTCTTCCACAGGTACACCGACGTGTAGGCGGCCTCCATCGGGTCCGACGTCGGCTTGTTGGCGCCGTAGGCCTTCTTGTAGGCGGCGACGAACTTGGCGTTGACGGGGTTGTCGACCGTCTCGTAGTAGTTCCAGGCCGTGAGCTGGCCGGTGACGTTCTGCACGCCGATGCCGCCGATCTCCTCCTCGGCGATCGAGACCGACACCACGGGCATCTCGTCCGGGGTGAGGCCGACGTTGCGGTACTCCCGGAAGAACGCGACGTTGGAGTCGCCGTTGAGCGTGTTGAACACGGCGTCGGCGCCGGCGGTGCGCACCTTGTTGACGATGGTGGAGAAGTCCGTGGATCCCAGCGGCGTGTAGTCCTCGCCCTTGATCTCGATGCCGTTGGCGGCGGCGTAGGCCTTGATGATGCGGTTGGCGGTCTGCGGGAACACGTAGTCGCTGCCGACGAGGTAGAGCGACCTGACGCCCTTCTCCTTGAGGTAGTCCAGGGCAGGGACGATCTGCTGGTTGGTGGTGGCGCCGGTGTAGAAGATGTTCTTGCTGGACTCCAGGCCCTCGTACTGCACCGGGTAGTACAGCAGCGCGTCGTTGCTCTCGAACACCGGCAGCATGGCCTTGCGGCTCGATGAGGTCCAGCCGCCGAACACCGCGGCCACGCAGTCGCTGCTGATCAGCTTCTCGGCCTTCTCGGCGAAGACCGTGGGCTCCGACGCGCCGTCCTCGCCCACGATCTGGATCTGCTTGCCCAGCACGCCGCCGGCACCGTTGATCTCGTCGACGGCGAGCTTGATCGCGTCCCGCACGGTGACCTCGGAGATGGCCATGGTGCCCGACAGCGAGTTCAGGGAGCCGACCTTGACCGTGGGCCCGGAGGTGTCCACGCACGACTGGGCGTTGGTGGCGTCGGTCTCGGTGGCCTTGCTGCCGCAGCCCGCCAGGACCAGCGCGGTGGTGGCCAGCAGGCTCGTCACGACGAAGGCCCCCCGGCCGCGCCGAGCGTGCGTGAATCGTCCCATGGAATACCTCTCGTCGTACCGAAAAGAGCCGTCCCCGAGTGCCTTTCGGGGCGCATCAACCGATGGCGGCGCCGGGTTGGGCACCGGGTCGAGCGTCGTCTCGGGACGTTAGAGAGGCTTTGTTTCCAGGCGATGTCTGGGCGTCACGATCAGATTAAGGAGCCGTTGGCCCGGCGTTCGGCCACCCGCTGCCCGGGTGGGCGGGCGCCCCGGCGCGCCGTAACGATCCGGTAGCGTCCGGCGATGTGACGATCATGCGAACCGAACGAGCAAGGGTCATGGCGGCGCTGGGCGCCGCAGTCGTGATGTCGTCCGCGGCGCTCGGCGCCGGCGTGGGGACGGGGATCGCCTCGGCGGAGCCGGCAGGCCAGCAGGTGCGATACACGGTCACGGTGACGGACCCGTCGGACGTCGAACTGTTCTACCTGGTGAATCAGCCGCCGAGCATGGACGCCTACAACGCCGATCCCTACGCCTTCGTCAAGCGGGAGACCGTGCCGCTGGCACCGGGGCAGCCGTGGGTCTTCGAGACCGCGCTGGCCGACCCGCAGTGGGCCATCCTCTCGGTGAGCAGCACCACCCACGGTGGCCGTGCGGCCCCCAACCCGCACTGCGACATCGCCGTCGACGGCCAGGTCGCCGTGCAGCAGGACGCGCCCTACAACCCGCGGTGCCAGCTGACGAAGTGGTGATCCGCCGACCCTAGGATCTCCTGGGTGACGCGACGCGACGGGATGCCGGCGGTCGCCGCCCCCGTAGGTCTCGGCCTGTTCTCCCTGGGGGTGGCCTTCGGTCTGGTGGTGGTGCACGCCGGGCTGTCGTGGTGGTGGGCGACGGTGTTCACCGCCGTGGTCTACGCGGGCTCGCTGGAGTTCCTGTTGGTGGGCATGGCGGTCGCGGCGACGCCGCTGCCGCTGGTCGCCGCGACCACGCTCATCGTGAACCTGCGGCACGTGTTCTATGCCCTGTCGTTCCCCCTCGACCGCGTCGACGGCAGGCTGGCCAAGGCCTACGCCACGTTCGCGCTCACCGACGAGGCATACGCGGTCACCGCCGTGGCGCCGCGCGCCTGGTCCTCGCGCGCCATCGTGGGCATCCAGGTGCTGTTCCAGGTGGCCTGGGTGGCCGGTGGCACGGTCGGCGCGCTGGCCGGGTCGGTGCTGCCCATCGAGCGGGTCCACGGCGTGGACTTCGCGTTGACGGCACTGTTCGTGGTGCTGGCCATCGACGCCTATCGGGCCCGCCCCGAGCCCTGGTTCGCCGGCTGCGCGGCCGGCTGCGCGGTGTTGGCGGCCGTCGTCGTGCCCGGCGCGATGCTGCCCGCGGCGTTCGCGGCGTACACCGCGATCCTGCTCGGAAGGCTCGCCGCCCGGCGGGGTCGTGCCGATGGCTGACACCGGTCACGTGGCCGCGCTGGTGGTGGTCGGTGCGGCCATCACGTGGGCCCTGCGGGCGTTGCCGTTCGCGGTGCTCGCACCCATGCGACGGTCGCCTGCGGTGCGCTATCTCGGCCTGCACATGCCGCTCGGCATCATGGTCGTGCTGGCGATCTACACGTTGCGCGAGATCCCCGGCAGCGGCGCCGTGCCGCGCTGGGCGGCGGTGGCGGCGCTGGCCGTGACCGTCGGGGTGCACCTGTGGCGCCGCAGCGCGCTGCTGTCCATCGTGGCGGGCACGCTCACCAACGTCGTGGTCCTGACGCTGGCCGCCGCGCCTTGACAGAACGTCGAACAGGCGTTCGAATAGGGGCATGCGATGGGACGGTCAGGCGGTCGACGTCGACGACGGCGCGCTGCCGGGGCTGCGCCGGCTGGGCCTCGTCCGTTCGGTGCGCACCCCGCAGTTCGAGGGCATCACGTTCCACGAGATCCTCTGCAAGTCGGCGCTCAACCGGGTGCCCGATGCCTCGCGGCTGCCCTTCCGGTTCACGGTGAACGCCTACCGCGGGTGCAGTCACGCGTGCCGGTACTGCTTCGCCAGGCCGACGCACGAATACCTGGACTTCGACCCCGGGGAGGACTTCGACGGTCAGCTGGTGGTGAAGACCAACGTGGTCGAGGTGCTGCGGCGCGAGCTGGCGCGCCGCTCGTGGACCAGGGAGACGGTGGCCCTGGGTACCAACACCGATCCGTATCAGCGCGCCGAGGGTCGGTATGCGCTGATGCCGGGGATCGTGTCGGCGCTCGCGGACAGCGGCACGCCGTTCTCGATCCTGACCAAGGGCACGCTGCTGCAGCGGGACCTGCCGTTGCTCACCGATGCGGCGCGCCACGTCGACGTCGGCGTCGCGATCTCGCTGGCCGTCGGTGACGCGGATCTGCACCGGCTCGTCGAGCCGGGCACGCCCGCCCCGCGGGCCCGGTTGGCGTTGATCCGGGCGGTGCGCGAGGCGGGTCTCGACTGCCACGTGATGGTGGCACCGGTGCTGCCGTACCTGACGGACTCCGACGCCCATCTCGACGCGTTGCTCGGCGACGTCGCCGCCGCGGGTGCCACGGCGGTCACGGTGTTCGGCCTGCACCTGCGGGGCAGTACGCGGGGGTGGTTCATGGCGTGGCTGGGGCGTACCCGCCCCGATCTGGTGCCGCGGTACCGCGAACTGTACGGCCGCGGCGCCTACCTGCCGCAGCGGTACCGCGACGACCTCCGGCGACGCGTGGCGCCGCTGCTGGCCGCCCACGGGCTGTCGGGGGAGCGGCGTCCGTTCCGCGGGCCGGCGCCCGCTGCGGTGCCGGTGGCCGGGCAGGTTGGCGCTGCGGCGCAGGCCACGCTGTTCTGAGAGGGGGTCACTCCGCGTTGGTCGCCGCGAGCGAGCCCAGCAGGGCGAGCGCGCGAGCGCTGTCGGATCCAGCGGCCGCGTGATAGACCACCAACTCCTGGCCGGCGCCCGAGCGGACGTCGAACGCCTGCATCGTCAGCTCCAGGTCGCCCACCTCGGGATGGTGGAAGCGCTTGCGTTGCAGTGACTTTCCGCGCACCCGGTGGGTCTGCCACAGCTCGGCGAAAGCCGGGCTGGTGGCCAACATGTCGGTGAGCACCTCCTGCACGCGGGGATGGCCGGGATCGTGACCGTGGTTCAGGCGGAAGCCGGCCACCGCGTCGGCGGCCACCTCGTGCCAGTCGCGGTAGAAGGTGCGGGCATCGGGATCGGTGAACACGATGCCCAGCAGGTTGCGGGAATGCCGCCATCGGCAGAACAGGGCATCGGCCATCACGTTGGAGGCCAGCACGTCGTAGGCGCGGTCGAAGATCATCGCGGGGCTGTCGGGCCAGGTCGCCATCAGGTCGACGAGTTCGGGTGCCACGACGCCGCTCGGGCCCTCCCGCGGGGGTGCGCTCACCCCGGCGATGCGGAAGGCGTGCGCCCTGGCGTCGGCGTCCATGCGTAGTACCACGGTCAGCACGTCGAGCACCTGGGTCGACGGATGCCGCTCGCGGCCCTGTTCCAGGCGGGTGTAGTAGTCGACGCTGACACCGGCCAGCAGCGCGACCTCTTCGCGGCGCAAGCCGGGAACCCGCCGGGTGCCGTGGTCGTGCACGCCGGCCTGCTCGGGGGTGACGCGCGCCCGGGCGGCGCGCAGGAAGTCGCCGAGTTCACTGGCCACGCCACCACCGTAGGCCCCGGCCCGGCCGCGTGCCTGGGTGTGGGGCACCCGGGCACGCCGCGCCCTGCCGCGACGGGCGGTGCGCGCGAAGACTCGGGTGACACGCCGATCGAGGAGGAGCAGAGTCGATGACAGCACGCCGACAGGTGGCCGTGGTGACGGGTGCGAGCAGCGGGATCGGGCGCGCGGTGGCGGTGCGCCTGGCCGGCGACGGGCAACGCGTGATCGCGGCGGCCCGCCGCACGGACCGGTTGCGCGCGCTGGCCGACGAGCACCCCGGGATCGAACCGGTGACCCTCGACGTCACCGACACCGCGGCGGTGCTCGCGGTGGTCGACGACGTCGTCGCGCGGTACGGCGGGGTCGACGTGCTGGTCGCCAACGCCGGGGTGATGCCGCTGTCGCGGCTCGACGCGCTGTTGGTCGACGAGTGGCACCGCATGATCGACGTCAACGTGCGGGGCCTGCTCAACTCGATCGCCGCGGTGCTACCGCACTTCACCGCCCAGGACCGCGGGCACGTGGTCACCGTCGCCTCCGTCGGTGCGCACGAGGTGGTGGCCACCGCCGCGGTCTACTGCGGCACCAAGCACGCCGCGTGGGCCATCACCGAAGGTCTGCGATTGGAGTCCCCTCCCGGCATCCGGGTGACCACCATCTCGCCCGGCGTCGTGGACTCGGAGCTGGCGGAATCGATCTCGGATCCGCAGGCGCAGCGCGCGATGGCCGAGTACCGGCGCAACGCGATCCCGCCGGAGGCCATCGCCGACGCGGTGGCCTACGCCGTGGGGCAACCCGAGGGCGTCGACGTCAACGAGATCGTGGTGCGCCCCACCCGGCAGCGCTGAGGCGGGCTAAGTTCGATCGCGACTGCCGATCGACTCGACGAGGAGTGCGCATGACCGTCGTCCTGGTGCACGGGGTGCCCGAGACCGCCGCGGTGTGGGACCCGTTGGCGGATGAACTCGCCGCGCTCGGCGAGACGGACGTGCGGCGCCTGTCGCCACCCGGGTTCGGGGCACCGGTGCCGGACGGGTTCGTGGCCACCATGCACGGCTACCGCGACTGGCTGGCCGCCGAACTCGAGGCGATCGGCGAGCCCGTCGACCTCGTGGGCCACGACTGGGGTGGGGGTCACGTGCTGAACCTGGTGATGGCGCGACCGGAGCTGGTGGCCACCTGGGCCTCGGACGTGCCGGGCGTCTTCGACGCCGAGTACGTCTGGCACGACCTCGCCCAGCAGTGGCAGACCCCCGAGGTGGGGGAGCAGGTGGTGGCCGGCCTCGCGGCGACGCCGCTGGGCGACCGCGTGGCATTCCTGGCCGGCGCGGGAATGGCGCCCGAGATCGCCGAACGGGTGGCGCCCGGCGTCGACGACGCCATGGGCCGGTGCATCCTCACGCTGTACCGCTCGGCGGCCCAGCCGCTGGCGGCGCAGGCCGGTCACGGCTTGGAAAGGGCCGCCGCTCGACCAGGTTTGGCCCTGCTGCCCAGCGAGGACGACTACGTGGGGACGGCCGAGCAGAAGCGGCGTGCGGCCGGACGCGCCGGAGCGCGGATCGCCGAACTCGACGGGCTGGGGCACTGGTGGATGACCCAGGATCCGGCGGGGGCGGCGGCCCTGCTCACCGAGTTCTGGGGTGCCCACCGCGCCTGACGCGACGATCAGCCCTGGTGCAGGTCCGTGGCGGTGAAGGTGTCGCACTTGTTGGGGTCGCCGGTGCGGTAGCCCTCGGTGAACCAGTACTGCCTGCCCGCGGCCGAACCGTGCGTCCAGGACTCGGGGTTCACCCGGCCCGTGGCGGCCTGCTGGATGCGGTCATCGCCGACCGACGCCGCGGCCGACAGCGCGTCGGCGATGTCCTTGTCGGTCAGCGGCTGCAGGAACGGCTCGCCGGTGCTCTCCTGCTTGGTGATCGCCGCGTAGTGCGCCCAGACCCCGGCGTAGCAGTCCGCCTGCAGTTCGGTGCGCACGCCGCCACCCTCGGGACCGGTCGGATCCCGTTGCGCGCGGCCCAGATTGCCCATCAGGTCCTGGACGTGGTGCCCGAACTCGTGGGCCACGACGTACTCCTGGGCCAGCGGGCCGCCACTGGAGCCGAACTGCGTGGTCAGCACGTCGAAGAACGAGGTGTCGAAGTAGGCGGTGCCGTCGCCGGGGCAGTAGAAGGGGCCGACGTCGGCGGTGGCGGGACCGCACGCGGTGTCCACCCGCCCCTCGAACAACCGCACCTTGGGCCGGGTGTAACCGTCGATCAGCTGCGCCCAGACGCCGTCGACCGAGTTGCCGGTCGCCACCACGCGGCACTGCACGATGGCGTTGGCGTCCGCGCCGGTCTTGCACTGGCTCAGGTCGAAACCGGGCGCCTGGACGCCCTGGGTGTCGTACTGGCCGGCGCCGCCGCCCTGATTGAGTACGGTGCCGGGGTCGACGCCGAGGAACAGGGCCACCACCACGATCAGCAGTCCGCCGACGCCGCCACCGATCGCGATGCCCCGGCCGCCTCCGCCGCCGCGCCCACTGCTGGTGGTGGTGCTGGTGTCGATCTGCATGCCTTCGTTGAAGGTCATTCCACGCTCCGTCCGCCCGGCCGTAGGTCGGCTTTCCCAGCCTCCCACACTAGGATTGCCCGGTGGCCGCACAGCGCGAAACCGCCCGCCGACCAGCCCGCCGCCCAGCCCGTCGATCAGCCCCCGAAGCCACCGTCGCGCACACCGTGCACGGGGCCCTGCGCGGCACCGTGGAGAGCGGTGTGACCGTCTGGCGCGGCGTGCCGTACGCCCAGCAGCCGGTGGGAGCGCGACGCTTCCTGGCGCCTGCGCCCCTGGATTCGTGGACGGGCGTGCGCGAGGCCGTCGACCACGGTCCGCTGCCGCCGCAGGGTCGCTCGTTCGTGGGTGGTGGCCGCGACGATCCGAAGATCCGTGACGAGGCGTGCCTGACGGTGACGGTGTGGTCGCCGGACCCCCACGGGTCGCTGCCGGTGATGGTGTGGATTCCCGGCGGTGCGTTCGTCTACGGCGCGGGACAGCTGCAGCTCTACAACGGGTCGCGGCTGGCCGCCAACGGCGACGTCGTCGTGGTGAACGTCACCTACCGGCTCGGCGTCTTCGGCGGCTTCGAGTTGGGGGACCTGGGAACGGGTTTCGACGACAACCTGTGCCTGCGCGATCAGCTGGCCGCCCTGGAGTGGGTACGGGACAACGTCGCGGCCTTCGGCGGCGACCCCGAGCGGGTGACGGTGTTCGGCGAGTCCGCGGGCGCGACGTCGGTGCTGGCGCTGCTGGCCAGCCCGGCGGCCCGCGGACTGTTCACCCGTGCCATCGCGCAGAGTCCCGCGCTGCCGCTGATCGCCGACCGCGAGACCCGGGCGCGCCGCGCCAGGGAGTTCCTGGCCCGCCTCGGTGTCGCGGCCGCCGACGTGGCGTCGCTGCCGCAGCGGCACTTGCGTCGCACGGCGGGCCGGATGCAAGCCGAGAGCGCAGCCGAAACCCCCACGCTGGCCTACGGTTTGACCCACGGTACGGATCTGCTGCCGCAGCATCCGATCGAAGCGGCGCGCGCCGGGGCGGTGTCCGGCGTGCCGCTGATCGTCGGCACCAACAGCCACGAGGCGTCGATGTTCGCCTGGGGCAAGCCGCCCATGCTGCCCACCACCGTGGCGGGCGTCGACTCCTACTTCGCGCGCACCGCACCCGACGCGAAGCCCGGCGTGCTGGCCGCCTACCCGGCCTACCCGCGCCGCAGCGCGCTGGTGCGCTTCGGCTCGGATGCCATGTTCGGCGCGCCCACGTGGGCGTTCGCCGACGCCTACGCCGACCGCGGGCCCACCCACGTCTACCGCTTCGACCACACCACCTGGACGCTGCGGGCGCTGGGCCTGGGCGCCACGCACGGCAGCGAGATCGTGCACGTCCAGCACAGCTACTCGTCCTACCTGGGCCGCAAGATCCACCCGCTGGGCAGGCACGTGCAGCCCGCCGTCGGCAGGCGCATGCAACGCACCTGGCTGGAGTTCGCCAAGGGCCGCCTCGGCGTCGATGAGGGCGGCATGTGGCCGCTCTACGACACCGTCGAGCGGCCCACGCGCGTCATCCGCTCCACCCGCGACGAGACCGTGCTGGATCCGGACCGCCAGCGGCGCGAGGCCTGGCAGGGCCTGATCTAGGGGCCACCGACCGCGGCTCAGAGCCGCAGGGTGGTTCCAGCGCCTGCGGCCAGCGCGGCCTCGAGGATCGCCTGTGCCACCGCCATGTCGCACACCGCCATCCCAATGTTGCTGTTGACGATCAGTTGGTCGGAGGACGTCCGACCGGGCTTGAGTCCCGCGAGGACCTCGCCAGTCTCGGCCGCGATCGTCGGTGACCCGCCCGGGTAGTAACCCATCTCGACGAACAGGTCGTGCTCGTCGATGGAATCGGTGATGTACCGATCGGCGCGCAACGCGGTCGCCGGATCCCAGAACGAGTTGAGGTCGCAGGGAATGATGGTCTGTCCCTTGGACACCCATTCATCCCGGACGACGCGCTGGGGCTCGCGGACGACGATGGTGGCCGAACTCAGCACCTCGCACTCCTTGACCATCTGCTCCACCGAGTCGCCGACGCGGAGCGGGACGTCGACTCGTCGCTGGAGATCGGTGACCAGCCGTTCCGCCACGTCCGGGAACTTGTCGAACACCACGATCTCTTCGAGATTCTTCAGGTGATGCGCCGCGTAGGAGACGTGCTCTCGGCCCTGCACCCCCGCACCGAACATCCCGAAACGTGCGGCATCTCCGGCCAGGTGTTCGGCCATCAGTACCGTGACGGCCGGGGTGCGCACCGCGGTCAGCCAGCTGCAGTCCATCATCGCCAGGGGCACACCGGTTTCCACGTCGTTCAGGCAGAGCAGGCCGGTGGTCTGCGGAAGACCGAACTCGCGTGGATTGCGGGGGTAACACTCGATCCACTTGGCGCCCACCACGTTGAGTTCCGGCAGGAACGCCGGCATGGCGTGGTAGAAGACGTCGTCGTACGGATGCACGCCGATCTTGGCCGGCATCTCATAGCGCTTGTGTCCGTGCTCGATCAGGGCGCGGCGAACGGCGTCCAGGACGGTGTCGTGCGAGATGTCGAGGCCCACGACGTCGGCCTTGGACAGGTAGAGCAACTCCGTGCCCTTGAGGATCTGAGTCACGTTGAGGTCCCTTCGATGATCGTGACGACGCGGTGTCGAGACGGGGGTCAATGGATCGCAGCCTTGCTGGTCTCGGGGGCCCAGGCCAGGGACGCCACGAAACCGACCAACGGAAACGCGGCCAGGGCCAACAGGGACGCGTTGACGCCGATGGACGAGATCAGCACCGGCAGTAGGTAGGTGGCCAGCGCAGCACCGACTCGGCTCATCGAGGCTGCGAATCCGACGCCGGACGTCCGCAGCCGGGTGGGGAACATCTCGGAGGGATAGACGAATTGCAGATTGGAGGCTCCCGACGCGACGAAGAGATAGACGCCGATGACGGTCGCCAGCACGATCAACGGCGCGGTGGGGAAGATGCCCAAGAGCAGCAGTGCCGCCAGTGTCACGCCGAACGTCCAGATGGCGAGGCTGCGGCGCTTGGACACCGCGAGCACCCAGATGAACACCAGGGCGCCGGCGAACTGGAGCATGTTCATGATGAAGTCGCGCGCGAAGCCCGACGGCAAACCCAGGTCGTCGAGGACGGGGGTGATGAAGGTGAAGATCGCAAACAGCGGCCCCACCTGACATGCCCAGAACACACCGGCGTACGCGGTCTTGCGCCGGTGCGCCCTACCGAACAGTTCCTTGATGCCGCCGTCGTCGCTGGACGCCTCCATCTCGGGAAGCGCGGTGCCAGGTGGGAAGTGGGACTCGACGATTCGCCGTGCTTCGGCGTCGCGGCCGCGGGACCGCAGCCAGCGTGGCGACTCGGGCAATCGGATGCGGGCGAGCGCGATCACGATGGCGGGTAGCGCGCTGCTGGCCAACACCAGACGCCAGTTGTCCTGAGCCCACGCCAACGCCACGAAGTTGGCCCCCACGAAGCCGACGAACCACGTGGTCTGCAAGGTCGCCAGTAGTGGGCCGCGGTAGCGGGTTGGCAGGAACTCGGCAAGCAGCGCCGCGCCGACGGCGTACTCCACGCCGATGGCGACGCCGATCAGGATGCGATAGGCGGTCAGATCCCACGTGCTGATCGCGAAGTACTGCACGAGCGACAGCGCGACGAACGCGATCAAGTTCCACCGGAACACGACCCGGCGTCCCCATCGGTCGGCGGCCCTGCCGAAGAACATGCCGCCGATGAAGATGCCGATCAACGCGCTGGCACCGACCAGCCCCTGCCCAAGCGGGGTGAAGTGCATCTCGTCGGTGGCGGCGCCGATCGCGCCTCCGACGACGCCCAGGATGTATCCGTCGAGTGCCGTGCCGCCGAGCGTGCAGAAGGCCGCGAGCGTGTGCAACCGATTCCACTTGGCGTCGTCCATGGTGGGTGGGCCGGTGACCTGCTGACCAGCGTGTGATGTCATCACGTCTCGCTCTCCATGCGTGGCGGCTCCGCCGTGACGAGGGCGGGCGGCCGAGGAATCTCCAGCAAGTATTGGACGAATCGACCGCCCGGTCTTGCAGCCGTCGTCGGAATGCCGAACACGTCTCTGCGACATCGGTCGCACGGGTCGCACGGGTCGTGCGGGTCGCGCGAACTAGTGCAGACCGGCGTCGTCGACGAGTGCCCCCACCGGCGACCGCAGCAACGCCGCCCGAAGCCAGGCGCAGAACACCAGGAAGCGATCGGCGGGCACGGCTAGGTCCAGACCCGTGGTTTCGGTGATCTGCTGCAGCCGGTAGTGCAGCGTGGTGCGGTGGACGTGCAGGAGATCGGCGGGGCTGCAACCGCGGTCTGATCGCAGCACGGCAGCCACCGTGTCGAAGGCGAAGCCGTCCGCCTCGTCGAACATGGCGTTCAACGAGGAGACGCGCGCGCCGGCCAGGTGATCGGAGGCAAGCAGACCCATCGCGAACGGTCGGACCTGTCGCCACGTCAGCACGCCTTCCTGGCGGTAGAGCTGCGCTCCTACGAATGCGGTCAGCGCCGCCTTGGCGAAACAGCGTCTGACGTTGCGCAACGGTTTCGAAGGGCTGATGCCGAAGGCGCTGCCGAGATCGGAGTCACCGGCAATCCGCTGCACCTCGTCCTCCAGCCATCCGGCCGAGTCGCGCCGCACCCGATGACTCGACCCCGTCAGCTGGAAGACTGCCACCGTGCAGCCGTCGCGTTCGGTGGTGCACGCCAACGACGCACCGACGTCCGCGGCGTTGCGGGCCGCCGGACGGATGACGCGCTCGACCACCTCGTCGTGGATGTCCTGGGCGGCGACGCCGTAACGCGCCAGCACGACGAATTCCGCGTCGCCGTGCTCCTCGACGGCCAGAGGTGTCGGCGATGCCGTGGCGGCCTGACCGGACAGCAGGCGCAATACGGTGGCCCCGATGGTGGTTCCGGGGTCGAGTGCCGGTGCCTGACGGCGAGATGCCAGGTGATTGGCGAGGCGACTGCAGTACTTCGCTATCACGTCCTCGGGTAGCGGCCGCGATCGCTTGATGACCCACAGGAAGGCGATGATGTCGCCGTCGTGCCGGATGGGAAAGCACGTCCGCGCAGACAGGGCCAGGTCGGGATTGGCAGGCACGTGTATCGGCTCGTCGCCGTGTGCATCACGGGTGAACTTCGTGAAGTACTCCCGGTAGCCCGGCGGGATGCGGCGATCCAGCATCAGACGCATGCGGTAGGGGTCGGCGTCTCCGTAGTGACGGCTCACGACGATCAGGTTGCCGGCCGGGTCGTCCACGGCGACCGACTGCCGAATGCGCTCGGCCAACTGGTCGACCAGTGCCTGGACCGCGTCTACGAGTCGAGGATGCATGCTCGATCGGCCTCCTCCCGGCCCCATCGTCGCAGACCGGCAGCGATCGAGGGGCGTCGTCCCGGGCCGCGTAGAGCCGGGCCCGGTCGGTCAGGGGCGCCCCACCGCGTACCGCTCGTCGGTGAGGACGCGCAGGTTGTGCATGAACCGCTGGAACATCCACCGCATGACGGGGGCGCCGTAGGTCATGCCCAGCCGGGCGGCGGCGCCGCGCGGTGCGACTGCCATGATCCAGGTGAGGTGGCAGCCGGTGCCCGTGTCGATCACGCGGTACTCCTCGGCGAACGCCGCGATGGCGTTCGACGTGCTGGTGTTGAACCGGAAGACCATGCGCGAGAACGGCTCCCACGCGAGGAACTCCTCATCGGCGACGATGCCGCCCCGCATGGTGACGGTGCGGGTGGTACCCACGCCGTACGGCTCGGGGCTGGTCCACTCGACGTCGGTGATCACGGTTGCCCACCGCGGCCACGCCTCGGCGTCGGCCAGCACGTCGAACAGTTGCGCCGGGGTGATGGCGAGGTCCGCGGTGCTGATGAAGCGGAACGGCGCCGACTCCACGAACGATGCGTCGACGGGTTCACAGGGGTAGCGGCGGGCCATGGGTGGACACTCTATGCGGTGACGTCTAGCCGGGGCCCTCGCCCGCGGCGGCCAGCAGCGGCACCACGACGTCGCCGATGGGCGTGGCCAACCCGTGCCGCCGCGCCAGGCGCACGACGACGCCGTTGCGGATGTCCCATTCCAGCGGACGCCCCAGCTGCCGGTCGGTGAGGATCGACGTCGTCAGGTCCTCGGGCACCTCGGTGAACAGGCTCAGGATCTCCTCGACCACCGCGTCGGCGAGGTGCGCCCCCTCCGCCCGGGCGACGTCCAGGCATTCGCGCAGGTAGGCGCGCGCCAGCTCGGCCACGTCGGCGCGGCGGAACATCCCCGACGTGCGACCCGTCAGCACCATCAGCCCCGCCACGGCGTTGACCAGCAACTTGTGCCAGGCCGCCGTGACGAAGTCGGCGTCGACGTCGATCGACAACCGCGGCGTCCGCAACGCCTCGGCCAGGCGGCGACCCGCGTCGTCGTCGGGCAGCACGACGCGCGCCGGCGTCCGCAGCCGCGTCCAGCCCTGCGGCTGGTTCTCGGCCGAGAACCACACCACGGCAGGCACCACCGTCGAACCCGGGCAGAACCGCCCCACCCGCTGCACCTGTTCCACGCCGTTCTGCAAGGCCAGCACCAGCGTGCGCTCGTCGCACAACCGCTGCAACCACGGTGCCGCCGCGGCGTTCTGGGTGTCCTTCACGCCGAGCAGCACCACGTCGACGGGGCCCTTCGCGTCGGCCAGGTCGGTACGCACCGGATGGGGCACCGTGACGGCGGCACCGTCGTCGGGCCGCAATTCGATCGCCGGGCGCGGGCTGCGCCCGTACGCCGCGACGTGGTGGCCGGCGTCGTACAGCAGCGCGGCGATGGTCGAACCGATGGCGCCAGGGCCCACGAGTGCGATGTCCACGATGGCGAACGTACGCGCCGGTGCGCGAATGCCGCCGATGCCGGCACCACTAGACTCGACAGCCGGTCATCCCCCGTTCTCGAGGAGTCTTCGTGTTGCGCAGCCATGCCGCCGGTTCGTTGCGGTCCACCGATGCCGGTCAGACGGTGACGCTGGCCGGATGGGTGGCGCGCCGCCGCGACCACGGCGGCGTCATCTTCATCGACCTGCGGGACGCTGCCGGCGGGCAGGAGGGCAGCGACGGGGGGAACTGGCAGTCCGGCGGGCAGGAGCGCAGCGACGGGGGGAACTGGCAGGGCCTCGCGCAGGTGGTGTTCCGCGACGCGGCGGTGCTGGAGCAGGCGCACCGGCTGCGCGCCGAGTTCTGCGTCGCCGTCACCGGGGTCGTCGAGGTGCGTCCGGAGGGCAATGCCAACCCCGACATCCCCACCGGGGAGATCGAGGTCAACGCGACCTCGTTGCAGGTGCTCTCGGAGAGCGCGCCGCTGCCGTTCCAGCTCGACGAGACCGCGGGCGAGGAAGCCCGGTTGAAGTACCGCTACCTGGATTTGCGGCGCGAGGGCCCGGGTCACGCGCTGCGCCTGCGGTCCAAGGTCAACGCCGCCGCCCGCGGCGTGCTGGCCGCTCACGACTTCGTGGAGATCGAGACGCCGACGTTGACGCGTTCGACGCCGGAGGGGGCGCGGGACTTCCTGGTGCCCGCCCGGCTGCAGCCCGGCTCGTTCTACGCGCTGCCGCAGAGCCCCCAGCTGTTCAAGCAGCTGCTCATGGTGGCGGGCATGGAGCGCTACTACCAGATTGCGCGGTGTTACCGCGACGAGGACTTCCGCGCCGACCGTCAGCCCGAGTTCACCCAGCTCGACATGGAGATGAGCTTCGTCGAGGCCGACGACGTGATGGCGATCTCCGAGGAGGTCCTCAAGGCCCTGTGGGCGCTCGTCGGCTACGACCTGCCGACGCCGCTGCCGCGGATCAGCTACGCCGACGCCATGCGCCGCTTCGGTTCCGACAAGCCCGACCTGCGCTTCGGCGTGGAACTCGTCGATTGCACGGAGTACTTCGCGGACACCACGTTTCGCGTCTTCCAGGCGCCGCACGTGGGTGCGGTCGTCATGCCGGGCGGGGCGTCGCAGCCGCGCCGCACGCTCGACGGGTGGCAGGAGTTCGCCAAGCAGCGCGGGCACAAGGGACTGGCGTACGTGCTGCTCGGCGAGGACGGCACGCTGGGCGGTCCGGTCGCCAAGAACCTGTCCGACGCCGAGCGCGACGGGCTGGCCGCCCATGTCGGCGCGCAGCCGGGGGACTGCGTGTTCTTCGCCGCGGGCCCGGCCAAGGCGGCGCGGGCGCTGCTCGGCGCCACCCGCATCGAGATCGCCAAGCGCCTCGACCTGATCGATCCGAACGCGTGGGCGTTCACGTGGGTCGTCGATTGGCCGCTGTTCGAGGCCGCCGACGAGGCCACCGCGTCCGGCGACGTGGCCGTGGGTTCCGGGGCGTGGACGGCGGTGCACCACGCGTTCACCTCGCCGCAGCCGGCCTCGGAGGCGACGTTCGACACCGACCCCGGCGCCGCCCTGGCCAACGCCTACGACATCGTCTGCAACGGCAACGAGATTGGCGGCGGCTCCATCCGCATCCATCGCCGCGACGTACAGGAGCGCGTGTTCGCGATGATGGGCATCGACCACGACGAGGCCGCCGACAAGTTCGGCTTCCTACTCGACGCGTTCACCTTCGGCGCCCCGCCGCACGGTGGCATTGCGTTCGGCTGGGACCGCATCGTCGCCCTGCTGGCCGGCGTCGACTCGATCCGCGAGGTGATCGCGTTCCCGAAGTCCGGCGGCGGCGTCGACCCGCTGACCGATGCGCCTGCACCCATCACCGCGCAGCAGCGCAAGGAATCCGGCATCGATCACGAGCCCAACGCCAAGGCCGCCGCCAAGGCGTGATTTCGGCGCGCATTCGTTCGCTCACCGAACGCGAGCGCGCCGAAATCGCTCGAGAAGAGGGAGCGACACCATGAGCGAGCGACCCGACCGGGACCGACTGGTCACCGACACCGCGGCACTCAACGACTTCAACCGCGGCGTGGTGGAGGAGTTCCGGGCGAATGGGGGTCGGGTCGGTGGCCCGTTCGAGGGTCGGCCGATGCTGCTGTTGCACACCACGGGCGCGAAATCGGGTGCGCCGCGGCTGTCGCCGCTGGCCTACCTGCCGCTCGACGGCAAGATGCTGATCGTCGGGTCGTACGCCGGTGCGCCCAAGGACCCGGCGTGGGTGCACAACCTACGCGCGGGCGGTCCCGCGCGCGTCGAGGTGGGCACCGAGGAATACGCGGTCACCGCCCGCGAGCTGCCCGCCGCCGAGCGGGACGCCATCTACCCACGGATCGTGGAGCTGGCGCCGGTGTTCGCCGACTACCAGGCGAAGACCGACCGCGTGATCCCGGTGTTCGAGTTGCTGCGCGCCTGAGGCGCACCCGGTTCGATGGGAACTCGGGCCGGTGAGGGCGCGAGTGTGCGGATGGGAACGCCCACCCGGCGTGTCGCGTCCGAGGACGCACACTCGGCCTCCCGCACCGTCGATCAGTTGCGGCCAGGGGCTCCCGGAATGCCCTGGGGGCCCGCGTTCTCGCCGGGTAGGTTCTTGCCGGTGGGCGGCGACGTCGTGCCCTGCACCGGCGGCGGCGACGCCGACGGCCCGCCGCTGACCGTCATGCTGGGGCCGGGGGTCTGCTGCGTGGTCTGACTGCCCGTCTCGGTGCCGCCGCCCGCGCCGCCGGGCGCGGTGCTCTGGGCGGGTGCCGAACTCGGGGCAGGCGCCATGGTGGTGGTGGCGGGGCCGGTGCTGACCTCGGTGCTGGTGGTCGGCGTGCTGGATTCCGTGGTGGTCGGGGCGTCGGAGTCGTTGCTGCTGCAGCCGACCACGGCGCCGGCGACCGCCAGGGCCGCCAGCGCCGCAGCCGCGCGGTGCGAGTTCGTCATGCGTCCTAGGTTCACCGCCGAGAATGAATGCAAACTCGCCGATTTCGCGACGTCACCGGTTCGTCACGCCGTCACAACCGCTCGACGATCATCGCGTTGGCCATGCCGCCGCCCTCGCACATGGTCTGCAGGCCGTAGCGGCCACCGGTCTGATGCAGGGCGTTGACCAACGTGGTGGCGATACGGGCGCCGGACGCGCCGAGGGGGTGGCCGATGGCGATGGCGCCGCCGTTGACGTTGGTCTTGGCCAGGTCCGCACCGGTGTCGCGCGCCCACGCCAGCACCACGGGCGCGAACGCCTCGTTGACCTCGAACAGGTCGATGTCCGACAGCGACAGCCCGGAGCGTGCCAACACCCTCTCGGTGGCCGGGATGACGCCGGTGAGCATGTACAGCGGGTCCGAGCCCACCACCGTCATGGTGTGGATGCGGGCCAGCGGGGTGAGACCGAGGCGGCGGGCCGCGGCGCCGCTGGTGAGCAGCACCGCCGCGCTGCCGTCCGACAGCGGCGAGGAATTGCCCGGCGTGACGTGCCACCCGATCTGTGGGAAGCGTCGTGCCACGGCCTCGTCGAAGAACGCCGGTCGCAGTCCCGCCAGCGTCTCGACCGTGGTGCCCGGCCGGATGATCTCGTCGGTGCTCAACCCGGCGACGGGAGCCAGTTCGGCGTCGAAGCGCCCCTCCTTGGTGGCGCGGGCGGCCTTGTCGTGGCTGTTCGCGGAGAACTCGTCGAGTTCGGCTCGGGAGAAGCCCCACTTCGCGGCGATCAGCTCCGCGCTGATGCCCTGCGGCACCAGTCCTTCGGGGTAGCGCGCCGCCATGCCCGCACCGAACGGGTTGGTGCCGGGCAGCACGTTCGACCCCATCGGCACGCGCGACATCGATTCGACGCCTGCGGCGATCGCGACGTCGTAGGAACCGGACTGGATGCCCTGGGCGGCGAAGTGGATCGCCTGCTGGCTGCTGCCGCACTGCCGGTCGACGGTGGTGCCGGGCACGCTCTCGGGGAACCCGGCGCCCAACAGCGCGTTGCGGGCGACGTTGACCGCCTGGTCGCCGACCTGCGTCACCGCGCCCGCGATGACGTCGTCGACGTCACCGGCGTCGATGCCTGCGCGCTCGACGACCTCGCGCAGGCCGTGTGCCAGCAGGTCGGCGGGCAGCACGCCGTGCAGGGCCCCACTGGGCTTGCCCTTGCCGACGGGCGTGCGGACGGCGCTGACGATCAATGCGTCGCGGTCGGAGAATTGAGCCATGATCACTCCTGGTGACTCGTCGCTGAGTACTGCCTTCTATACTCAGGTGTAACACCCAGACATGCCAACGAGAACCCAGCTGGGGGAGTGATCTGCATGACAATGCTGCAGGGCGTGCTCGCCGACCGCGACGCCTGGTCGGCCATCGGGCGATGTCCGGTCGAGAAGACCATGGGCGTGCTCGGCACGAAGTCGGCCATGCTCGTGATGCGCGAGGCGTACTACGGCACCACGCGGTTCGACGACTTCGCCCGCCGCGTCGGCGTGACCAAGGCGGCGATGTCCGCGCGGCTCACCGAGCTGGTGGAGCTGGGCATGCTCCAGCGACGTCCCTACCGCGAACCGGGGCAGCGCAGCCGCGACGAGTACGTGCTCACCGACGCCGGCCGCGACTTCATGCCGGTGGTGTGGGCGATGTTCGAGTGGGGCCGCACACACCTGCCCGACGGCGACACGCCGCTGCGCCTGCAACACGTCGGCTGCGGCGCCGACGCGACCGTCGAGATCCGGTGCAGCAAGGGCCATCCGGTGCCACCCGACGAACTCGGCGTGCGCTATGAGGGGCGCCCGCCGAGTTCGCCGACGTGACCGGGAGCGGCGCTACCCCAACTGGCCGCGGAACTCCTTGGCCGCCGACATCAGCTCCTCGACGCGGCCGCGCTGCGCGCGGTTGGCGAAGACGCCGTCCTTCTTGAAGTAGGTGCCCACGACGGCGCCGTCGGCGATCGACAGCTGGGTGGCGACGTTCTCCGCCCGCACCCCCGTGTTGACGAACACCGGCACGTCGCCTGCCGCGTTCTTCACGACGCGCAGCGCCTCGATGTCGGTCGGTGACCCGGCCGTCGCGCCCGAGACGCAGATCGCGTCCGGCGCGGTGGCGAAGACGGTGGTGCGGGTGATCGACGCCAGGTCGCGCTTGGCGAGGTAGACCGCGGACTCGGGAACGATGTTGAACAGCAGCTTGACGCCGGCGCCGCCGACGCGGGAGCGGTGCCGCGCGACCTCGCCGACGTTGGTGTCCCACAAGCCGAAGTCGCTGGCGTAGACGCCGGTGAAGATCTCGCGGACGAAGCGGGCGCCGGTGGCGACGGCCAGGTCGATCGACGCCCGGCCGTCCCACAGCACGTTGACGCCGAACGGCACCCGGATGTCGTCGAACAACTCGCCGATGATGCGGGCCATCGTGATCGCGGTGATCGGTTCGGTCTTCGTCAGGTAGGGCAGGCTGAACTCGTTGGAGATCATCACGCCGTCGACGCCGCCGGACTGCAGAGCCTCCAGCTCCTCCTTGGCGCGGTCGACGATGGCGGCGATACCCGCCGCACCGTCATAGCCGGGGTCACCCGGCAGGGCGGCCAGGTGCAGCATGGCGATGACGGGCTTGCGGACGGCGAACACCTCGTCGAGCCAGGTGGTGGCGGCGCGGGTGGCGTCGTGGGTGGTGGTCAAGGTCGTTCCCTTCTGTGCGGTTCGCGACGGTGACGACGGTCGCGGGAGGTCGGTTCCGGCAGCGGCCGGGTGGTGGGGCGGGCCGGCGCGGGCTAGTCCATGTAGGCGCCGCCGTTGACGGCGAGCGCTTCCCCGGTGATGAAGCGGGCATCGGCCGACAGCAGGAATGCGACGGCACGGGCTACGTCCTCGGGCTGCTCGAGGCGCCGCAGCGGGGTGTCGTCGAGCATCATCTGCTGCACGCCCTCGGGGGTGGTGCCGCGAAGTTCGGCCTCCCACAGCAACTCCCGGGACTGCATCGGGGTGGCGACGTAGCCGGGGCACACGCAGTTCACCGTGATGTCGTGCTCGCCCAGCTCGTAGGCCATGGCCTGGGTCAGGCCCACGACGCCGAACTTGGATGCCACGTAGTCGCTCAGGAACGGCACGCGGCCCTGCTTGCCCGCCATCGACGCGGTGTTCACGATGGCACCCTTGGTCCCGCTGCGCACCATGGCCCGCGCGGCGGCCTGGCCGCACACGAACACGCCCTTGAGGTTCACGTCCATGGTCTGGTCGTAGCGCTCGATCGGCGCGTCGAGGAAGCGGTGCATGAACGAGATGCCCGCATTGCTCACCCAGGCGTCCAGCCCCACACGGTCGGTGACGCCGAACGCCAACGCCGTGGCGTCCGACGGCGACCGCACGTCCAGCGCCGCCGACTCGTGTCCCACGTCGGCGCCCGGCAGGTCCGCGGCGACGGCGGCCGCGGCGTCGGCATCGACGTCGGTCACCACCACGCGCCAGCCGCGCTCGGCCAGCGTGCGCGCGATGGCCCGCCCGATGCCGGAGCCCGCTCCGGTCACCACCACTGTCTTGGTCACTTCTTCCCATCCTTGATAGTCGCCGACGTCCCGTTGGCGCCGACGAGGCGTCGGCCGGTCTCGGCGTCGAATACGTGTGCGGCACCGGGCCGCACGGCCAGCGCCACGGTGGCGCCCTCGGAGATGCCGGAAAGGCGTTGTGCCTCCACGACACTGGTCAACACCGCACCGTCGGCGGTGATCGTGACGATGGCGCGTGGGCCCAGCAGCTCGATCAGCGTGACACGGGCCCGGCCATCGGGGGCGGGCGTCGGCAACAGGTCGTCGGGGCGCACGCCCAGCGTCACGCGCCCGCCGACGCCCACGCCGTCGACCGCCAGCCGCAGGCCCGCGGGGGTGACGAGTTCGCCGCCCGTCAGCTCACCGTCGAGGAGGTTCATCTTGGGGCTGCCGACGAACGCGGCGACGAACGTGTCGACCGGTGACGCGTAAACCTCCATGGGCGTGCCGATCTGGGCCGCGCGACCGTCGCGCATGACCACCATGCGGTCCGACAGCGTCATCGCCTCTTCCTGGTCGTGGGTGACGTAGAGCGAGGTGATGCCCAGCCTGCGCTGGATCTGCAGCAGCTCGGTGCGGGTCTCGACGCGCAGCTTGGCGTCGAGGTTGCTCAACGGCTCGTCGAACAGGAACACCGACGGCTCACGCACGATGGCGCGGCCGATGGCGACGCGCTGCTGCTGACCGCCGCTGAGGTCCTTGGGCTTTCGTCCCACCAGCGCGCCGAGCCCCAGCGACTCGGCCACCTCGTCGGCGCGCGCGAGCGCGTCGCCGCGGGGCGTCTTCGTGGCGCGCAGCGGGAACGCGATGTTCTCCCGCACCGTGAGATGCGGGTAGAGCGCGTAGTTCTGGAACACCATGGCGATGTCGCGGTCGCGCGGCTGCAGGTGCGTGACGTCGCGGTCGCCGATCGTGATGGTGCCCGACGTGACGGTCTCCAGACCGGCCAGCATCCGCAGCGACGTCGACTTGCCGCAACCGGACGGGCCGACGAGGACCGTGAACGACCCGTCGGGCAACTCGAGGTCGAGGTCGGCCACCACCGAGGTCGTGCCATACGACTTCGTGACGCCGGAGAATCGAACCGAAGACATGATCCCTTTCAGAACTTGACCGCGCCGCCGCTGATGCCCTGCACCAACTTGCGCTGGATGAAGAAGCTCGCGATGACGACGGGGACGACGGCGATGAGGATCGCGGCGCTCATGGCGCCGATCTGCACCCCGCGGAACGTGTTGAACCCGGCGATCGCCACCGGCAGGATGGCCGCCTTGCCCGGGGCGAGGATGAGCCCGTAGAACAAGTCGTTCCACGACAGCGTGAAACCGAAGATCGCGGCGGCGCCGATACCGGGGAGCACCTGCGGCAGCACCACCATGCGGAACGCCTGCCAGCGGGTGAAGCCGTCGACCTGCGCCTGCTCCTCCAGCGAGCGGGGCACCGCCTCGAAGAAGCCGATGAGGAACCAGGTGACCACCGGCAGCACGAAACTCAGGTGCGCGAAGATGACCGGTACCAGGGTGTCGTTGAGCCGCAACGCATAGGCCATCGTGAGGAACGGGAACACCAGCACGGCCGGGGGCAGCACCTGCGCGGCGAGCATGCCGAACCGCGTCAACGTCCCGCCCGCGCGGAACCGCGCGATGGCGTAGGCGCCCATGCTGCCCACCACGACGCTGACCGCGACGGTGGTGCCCGCCACGATCGCACTGCGGCCCGCGGCGGCGAGGATGTCCGACGACAACACCGTGCGCCAGCTCTCGAACGTGGGCGTGAACGCGAGCAGGAACGGCTCGTTGAGCTGTTCGGGCGTCTTCACACTGGCCAGCGCCACCCACACGATCGGGAACAGCACCGTGATCGCGGCCGCCCACAGCAGCGCGATGCGGCACACCGTCAGCAGCGGGGAATCCCGCAGCGCCGTCTTGCCCAGCGCCGTCTTGCCCAGCGCCGTCTTGCCCAGCGCCGTCTTGCCCGTCGCCGTCTTGCTCATGACCGCGTCTCCGCTCCGGCACGCGCCTTGTCCATGCGCCGGAACGCGAACACGATGATCGCCAGCACCACCAGCAGCACGACGAACGCCATCGACGACGCCGAGCCGAGCCGGAAGAACTGAATACCGGTCTGGTACACGAAGTATTGGATGGTCTCGGTTTCGGTGCCCGGTCCGCCGCGGGTGGTGGCGAACACGTACTCGAAGACCTTCATGGCGTCCAGCGACCGCAGCAGGATCGCCACCACCAGCACGGGGGCCAGCAGGGGCAGCGTGACGCGGCGGAACACGTACCACCCGGACGCGCCGTCCACCCGGGCCGCCTCCAGGGGCTCGGCCGGAATCGACTGCAGGCCGGCGAGCAGCAGCAGCACCATGAACGGCGTCCACTGCCAGACGTCGATGAGCGCCAGCGTGAACAAGGCCTTGCCCGGCCCGAAGAAGTCGTAGTCGAGACCCACTGCCTGCAGCATGTGGGGAATGGCACCGAGTTGATCGTTGAGCAGGAACCGGAACACCAGGCCCACCGCGATGGGCGTGATGAACATGGGCGCCAACAACATCGAGCGCGTCAGATCGCGCACCCACCGTTGCTTCTGCAGCGCCAGCGCCAACGCCAGGCCGACCAGCAACTCCAGGCCCACCGCCACCACCACGTAGGTGGCGGTGGTGCCGAAGGCGTGCCAGAACGACGAGTTGGTCAGCGTCGCGGCGTAATTGTCCGCCCCGACGATCGCGGGGGTGCCGCGATCGGTGAGCTTGTAGTCGGTGACGGACAGGTAGAGCGCGTACGCCAGGGGGAAACCGACCACCCCGACGAACAGCGCGATGAGGGGGGTGACCATGCCGTACTTGAACTTCATGGCCTGCGCTCCTTTCGCGGGGTGGTCGGTTTCATGAGAGGTTCAGCCCTGGGGGGAGGGGCTCAACCTTGGATCTTCTCGGCGGCGGCCTGTGCGGCGGCCAGTGCGTCGTCGACGCTCTTGGTGCCGGCGACGGCCTCGTTGAGTTCGGTGCCGACGGCTTGGATCATCTCCTCGCCGCTGGGGCCCTGGCTCAGCGGTGCCGCGTTGGCCAGCAGCTTCTTCACCACGTCGTAGTAGTCGGCGCCCAGCGGGCCGGCCAGCACGGCGGGATCCGAAAGCGTGCTCTGCCGGATGGCGGCGCCGCCCTTCTCGGTGCGCTGCACGTCGATGGGCTTGGACGTGATCCACGACGCGAAGGCCCATGCGGCGTCCGAGGTCGCCGAGTTGGCCGGGATGGCCCAGCTCCACGAACCCAGCACCTGCTTGCCGCCAGGGATGGTGGCCAGCTTGATCTTGCCTGCGGCGGGCCCGGATCCGGGCTCGTTGAGTGCGGGCAGCTGCCAGTTGTAGTTGATCATCGACGCCGACTGGTTGGCCGCCACCGAACGCTGGGCCTCGTCCATGCTCCAGTTCAGGCTGTTGGCGGGCGCGGCGGTCTTGTACGTGTCGACGTAGGCCTCCAGAGCCCGCTTGGCCTCGGGGGTGTTCAGCGTCGGCTTGCCGTCGGGGCCGTAGATCGAACCGCCCGCGGCGAACAGCCAGTTGCCCCACTCCTCGAAGATCTTGTAGCCGCGCTGCGGCTGCATGGCGATACCGGCCCGATCGGCCGTCTTCAGCGCCTTCGACGTGGCGACCAGCTGATCCAGCGTGGTGGGCACCTGCTGGTTGGCCTGAGCCATGTCGTCGGCGTTGTAGAGGTAGCCCAGGGCGTAGTTGTAGAACGGCACGCCGTAGCGCACGCCGTCGACGGTGGTGATGTCGGTGAGCGGCTTGAAGAAGTCGGCCGCGTCGTAGTCGGGCGTGCTGTCGATGCGAGCGTCCAACGGCTGCAGGAACTTCGCGTCGGCGAAGTCCACCATCCACGGGTTGTCCACCACGATCAGGTCATACGTGGGCGACGACGACTGGAACGACGACACCAGCTTGTCGCGCATCTGGTCGTAGGTCAGCGTCTCGATGTCGATCTTGACGTTGGGGTAGTCCTTGTTGAACTCGCCCACCATCGACTTGACGATGTCGGTGTCGGGGACGTTCTCCATGAGGATGCGCACCGTGCCCGAGGTGTCCTTGCCGACCTCGCCGGTTCCGGTGGCCTCGGGCTTGTCCGGTCCGCCGCTGCCTGCACAGGCGCTGAGCACCAGTGCGAGGGCCGCGAGCAGCGCCAGTAGTACCGTGCGCAGGGTCGGCCCCCTCCGCGCGGACGTACGTGTCGTGGATGTCGTATTCACCTGCGGCAACGTTCCTTTCATACTCGGGTCCCTTCCTCGATCGGTTCTCTCGTCACTCGGGGTGGCCGCGCCGGGCCAGGCGGTGCGACGTCGGGGCCACCGCGTCGCCGAGTTCGCGCCAGGTCGCGTAGGCGTCGTCGTAGACCGCCCGCCGGGCGGCGTCCGGCACCACGGGCGCGTCCAGCGTGGTGAAGCGCGCGGTGTCCGCCCAATCGTCGAGCGCGCCGACGCCGATGGCCGCGATCACCGCCGCGCCCAGCGAGGCGCCGGGATGGCCTCGCACCGGGCGCATCTCGAACCCCAGCACGTCGGCGTGGATCTGCTTCCACAGTGTCGACTTCGAGCCGCCATTGGTGATCATGACGCGGCTCAGAGTCAGGCCGATGTCGCCGAACACGTCGACGTGATGGCGGAACCCGAAGGCGATGGCCTCGAGCACCGACCGGTACAGGTCCGCCCGCGTGTGGCCCAGGTGCATGCCGGCGAACACGCCGCGCAGATCGGGATCGTGCAACGGGCTCTTCTCGCCGAGGAAGTACGGCAGGCACAGCACCTCGGCGGGCGACCGCACCGCGGCCTCCTCGTCGAGCGCCAGCAGATCCGTTCCGCCGACCAGCGTCTGGAACCAGCGGATCAGGCTGCCGCTCGTGGCCATGCAGCCGTTGGGCAGCCAGTGCCCGGGCACGGGATGCGCGTCCAGGTAGAGCCGCTCGTCGACCACCTGGTTGTCGGTGGCGACCAGGATGTCTCCGGCGCCGCCGAGCTTCACCAACGCGTCGCCCGGCCCGTTCACGCCGGCGGCGTACGCCGACAGCACGTGGTCGGCGCCGCCGACCACCAGCGCCGTGCCCGGGCGCAGTCCCGTCAGTTCGGCTGCCGCCGTGGACAACTCGCCCACCACGGTACCCGGACGGTGTACCGGGGCCAGGGTCTGCGGGTCCAGCGCGGCCGCGGCGAGCACCGGAGCGGCGACGGCGCCGTCGATGGTGAACAGGCCGGACTCCAGCGCCCAGTTCTGCTCGACGTGCACGGCCGCACCCAGCGCCGCCAGCACCCAGTCGTAGGACCCCACGTAGTGCGCGGTAGCGGACTCGACGTCGGGCTCGTGGGTGCGCAGCCACGCGATGGTGGGTGCCACCGACTGCTGGGTGAGCGCCGACCCGGTGAGCGCCACCAGATCGGTGTCCGCCAACGCCGCCGCCAGCGTGCGCAGCTCGTCGGTGGCGCGTGCATCGTTCTGCAAGATGGCGTGCCGCAGCGGGCGTGCGTGTTCGTCGACGGGGATGACCGCGGGCACCATGCCCGACGTCGCGATGGCCGTCACGTCGGCCGGGGCGACGCCACTGGTGTGCAGCACCTCGCGGATCGAGTCGACGACGTTCGCGTGCCACTGCGCCGGATCGGCCTCCGCGGCGCCGGGGATGGGGGAGTGCAGCGCCGACTCGCGTCCGGCCTGCGCGACGATGCCCGACGCCGTGTCCAGCAGCACGGTCTTCGTGCCGGTGGTGCCGATGTCGATGCCGATGGTGTGCGTCACCGGGCCACCTCGATCCGCGCGGTCCGCGACCCGTCGCCCGCCACGGTGCCTGTCTCGTGGCTCGCCACGTCGGTTGTCCCGTGGCTCGCCACGTCGGCTGTCTCGTGGCTCGCCGCGTCGGCTGTCTCGTGGCTCGCCATTTCGGCTGTCTCGTGGCTCGCCACGGTGATCACCTCGACTCCCGCCGCCCTCGCCGCCACCAACGTCGGGTGATCACTCGGGCCGTCGGTGATCACCACGTCGACGTCGGCGAGTGCGGCGATGCTGACGAACGTGACGCGGCCCAGCTTGCTCTTGTCGGCGGCGACGATGACGCGATCGGCACGCCTGCTCGACGCCCGCTTCACGCGGCTCTCGCCCTGGTGGTAGTCGGAGATGCCGCGGTCGCCGTCGATGCCGGCGACACCCATGACGAACGTGTCGCAGTTGTAGTTGTTCAGGGAGTCCTCGGCGAGTGGGCCGTTGAGGCTCAACTCGCCCGGCCGCAGTTCGCCGCCGGTGAGGACCACGGTGGTCGCGGGCTCGTCGACCAGTTCGAGGGCGACGAGCAGGCTCGGCGTCACCACGGTCAGGCCCAGCTCACGGCCCTTGAGCGAGCGCGCCACGGCCAGCGCCGTGCTCCCCGAATCGAGGATCACGGTCTCGGAGCGGCCGATGAGCGCGGCGACGGCGTCGGCGATGTGCCGCTTCTCCTCGGCGGCGATCGCCACGCGCGTCGCGAACGACGGCTCGGAGTCCTTGCGCGACAGGGAAATGGCGCCACCGACCACGCGTCGGACCAGGCCTGCGGACTCCAGTGACTCGACGTCGCGCCGGATGGTCATCTCGGAGACGTCGAACTCGGCTGCCAATTCGGCGAATGCGACCTCGCTGGCGGCACGAACCCGCGCCGCGATGCGGTCCCGCCGCGTCTTCGCATCCACCTGGACCGCCGCTCCGTTCTGGTCGCCGAGAGGCGAACACTCGTCGTTGCTGTTGAAAATTCACAGGAATGACAGGAAACATTCCCGAAACATGCACGAAGCGGTCATCCGGACCCGCAAGCGATGTGAATCTATAACACCATCATGTGGATTGCCCACACTTGCGACGAAATTTCTTCGCACCAATTTCGGCGGGTCGTCGGGGGCGCCCGGCCGCCCCGGCGGCCCCCGCCGGCCGACCCGACGACCCGGCCCCGATGCCCCCACTGACCGCCGGTGGGTGCTCCGAGCGCCGAGCGCGGTCGCAGTGCGTACCGTTTCGCGGTGATGGTGCTTGGAACGACCGGCCCGACGGGGGCCGCCCCTGCTGCGTCCGGTAGGGCCGAGGCCGCAGGCGACGTACTCGCGAGGTACCGCGCGGCCCGTGCTCAACCGGCGCTGTTCGACGTGCGCGGACCCGCCAGCACCTACGACGAGTTCATCGACGACGGCGGCGGCGTCCGACCCGCGTGGCAGGAACTCGCCGAATGCGTCGCCGAGCGCGGCCACGGCGGCCTGGAACGCCTGCGCGCCGGCGTGCGTGGGCTCGTCGACAACGACGGCATCACCTATGTGCGCGTCGACGGGCAGGGGGCGGTCCTCGGCGACGAAAGGTCCCGCGACGGTGTGCCCGCGCCCGGACCGTGGCACCTCGACGCGCTGCCGCTGATCCTGTCGGCGACGGACTGGGACACCCTGGAGGCCGGTCTGGTGCAGCGCTCGCGCCTGCTGGACGCCGTGCTCGCCGACCTCTACGGGGAGCGGCGCGCCATCACCAGCGGCGTGCTGCCCGCGCGCCTGGTCTTCGCGCACCCCGGCTACCTCAACGCCGCGCGGGGCATCGAGACCACCGGCAGGCACCAACTGTTCCTGCATGGCTGCGACGTCAGCCGCGGCGCTCGCGGTGAGTTCACGGTGCACGCCGACTGGACGCAGGCGCCGTCGGGCGCGGGGTATGCGCTGGCCGACCGGCGCGTGGTGGCGCACGCGTTCCCCGACCTCTACGAACGCATCGGCCCGCGGCCCGCCTCGCCCTGGGCCGAGGCGCTGCGGTCGGCGCTCATCGACGCCGCGCCCGCCGCCGCGGAGAAGCCGGTGGTGGTCGTGCTCAGCCCGGGCATCCACTCCGAGACGTCCTTCGACCAGGCCTACCTGGCGAGCGTGCTGGGGTTCCCCCTGGTGGAGAGCGCCGACCTGGTGGTTCGAGACGGCACCCTCTGGATGCGCTCGCTGGGCACGCTCAAGCGCGTCGACGTGGTGCTGCGCCGCGTGGACGCCGACTATCTCGATCCGCTCGATCTGCGACCCGACTCGCGCCTGGGCGTCGTCGGTTTGGTCGAGGTGCTGCGCCGGGGGGCGGTGACCGTGGTCAACACCCTGGGTAGCGGCATCTTGGAAAGCCCTGCGCTGCTGCGGTTCCTGCCCGAGTTGTCGGAACTGCTGCTGGGCGAGGCGCCCTCGCTGCGCACGGCGCCCACCTACTGGGGCGGCATCGACGTCGAGCGCTCGCACCTGCTCAGCCGACTGCACGCGCTGGTGATCAAGCGCGTGGACGGCGGCGCCCCCGTCGTCGGGCCTGCGTTGAGCAAGCGTGAACTCGCCGACCTCACCGCCCAGATCCTCTCTGCACCATGGCGATTCATCGGTCAGGACCTCCCGGAGTTCTCCTCGGCCCCCACCGCCCGCGGCCGCGGCGGACTGTCGGCGGCCAAGGTGGGGATGCGGTTGTTCACGGTGGCCCAGCGCGGGGGCTACGCGCCGATGATCGGCGGGCTCGGGTACCTCATGGCCCCCGGCGCCGCGGCCTACCAGCTCAAGACCGTTGCCGCCAAGGACGTCTGGGTGCGCACCACCGCCTCTGCGGTGACCGAACTCACCGAGCGCACGGCCACCCCCGAGCTGCCCGCCATGTCGCCCAGCCCGATCCGCGCCGTCAGCTCGCCCCGCGTGCTCTCCGACCAGTTCTGGCTGGGCCGCTATGCCGAGCGCGCCGAGGCAATGGCCCGGTTGCTCGTGGTGACCCGCGAGCGCTACCACGAATTCCGATACCGCCAGGCACTGCCCGACAGCGAGTGCGTGCCCGTGCTGCTGGCCGCGCTCGGGGAGATCACGGGACAGGACACCGCGGCCGGGGCCGACGCCGCCGAGGTGGTCGCCACCACGCCCACCACGCTGTGGTCCCTGACGGCCGACCGGAACCGCGCGGGATCGCTCGCCCAGTCGGTCGAACGCCTCGGGCAGGTCTCGCGTGCGGTGCGCGACCAGATGTCCAACGACACCTGGATGGTGCTCGCCGCCGTGGAACGGGCCGTGACGACGACGTCGGTCGAACCTCCCGACTCGCAGGCCGAGGGTGAGACCTACCTGGCGACGGCGCACAGCCAGACGCTGGCGGGCATGCTGGCGCTCTCCGGCGTGATCGGCGAGTCGATGGTGCGCGATGCGGGCTGGATCATGATGGACATCGGCAGGCGGCTCGAGCGTGGCATCTGGTTGACGGCACTGCTGCGGGCCACGCTCACCGTGCGGCGTGCGCCCGGCGCCGAGCAGACCATCACCGAGTCCACGTTGGTGGCGTGCGAGTCGTCGGTGAGTTACCGGCGCCGGACGCTGGGCGCCGTCAGCGTGGCCGCCGTCGCCGACCTGCTGCTGTTCGACGAGCAGAACCCGCGGGCACTGGCCTTCCAATTCGACCGGCTGCGTGCGGATCTCAAGGCCCTGCCCGCATCCTCGGGATCCTCGCGCCCCGAGCGACTGCTCGACGAGACGGCGGGGCGTCTGCGCCGTACCGACCCGGCCGAGCTGGAGGAGGTGACCGCCGAGGGCCGCCGAGCCGAGTTCGCGGCCCTGCTCGACACGCTCCACGCCGACCTGTGCGAGCTGTCCCGGTCGATCACCGCGACGCATCTGGCGTTGCCCGGGGGGATGCAGCCGCTGTGGGGTCCCGACGAGCGCAGGGTGCTGCCGTGACCCGGCGCTACGAGATCACCCACCGCACCACCTACCGGTACTCCGACGTGGTGACCAGTTCCTACGGGCGGGGCTTCCTCACCCCGCGGGACCTGGCGCGGCAGCGCTGCCTGAGCCATGAACTGGCCGTCGACCCCGTGCCCGCCGACCTGTCCACCAGTGCCGACGCGTACGGCAACACCAGCACCTACTTCCACGTCACCGAACCACACCGCCGGCTCTCGCTCACCAGCCGCTCGGTGGTCGAGGTCGACGCACCGGCCGAGCAGCTCTACGGCGGCGGCTCGGCGCGTGCACCGTGGGAGCTGGCCCGGCCGGTGGGCCCCGACGGGGCGCTGGCATGCGAGTTCGTCCTCGACCTGCGGCCCGCGGAGATCACCGACGAGGTGCGCGCCTACGCCGCACCGAGTTTCGAGCCGGAGCGCCCGCTCATCGAGGTGCTCACCGACCTCAACGCCAGGATCTTTCGCGACTTCACCTACCGTTCGGGGTCGACGACGGTGTCGACGCAGGTCGCCGACGTTTTGGCGGCCCGCGTCGGGGTATGTCAGGACTTCGCTCGGTTGGCGATCGCCTGCCTACGCGCACATGGTCTGGCCGCGAGCTACGTGTCGGGATACCTCGCGACGGACCCACCTCCAGGAAGGGAACGCATGGTGGGCATCGACGCGACGCACGCGTGGGCCGCGGTTTGGACACCCCAGGGACAGTGGCTGTCCCTGGACCCGACCAACGACCAGCTGATCGACGAACGCTACGTCGCGGTGGCCTTCGGCCGCGACTACGCCGACGTGCCCCCGCTGCGCGGCATCATCTACACCGACTCGAGCAGCAGCGTCATCGACGTCTCGGTGGACGTCGCGCCGCTCGAGGGTGCCGCGAGTGCGTGACTTCACCTGCCCCAAGTGCGGTCAGCGATTGTCCTTCGAGAACTCGCTTTGCCTCAATTGCGGAAGCGCGCTGGGGTTTTCGCTCGAGGATCGCGCGCTGCTGGTGATCGCCCCGGCTCGGGAAGGGGGTTACGCCGGTGCGGTGGACGCCGACGACTACGAGCTGTGCGCCAACCGCCACCTGGCCACGTGCAACTGGCTGGTGCCGGTGACCCCGCCCGGCGAACCGGGGCTGCTGTGCGCCTCGTGCCGCCTGACCCGTACCCGGCCCCGCGACGACGACGGCGACGCGCTGGCGGCGTTCGCGAGTGCCGAGGCCGCCAAGCGCCGCCTCATGCTCGAGCTGAGCGAGCTGAAGCTGCCGATCGTCGGCCGCGACGAGGATCCCGACTACGGACTGGCCTTCGACCTGCTGTCCAGCGCCCACGAGCAAGTGTTCACCGGGCACCAGAACGGCGTCATCACCCTGGATCTCGCCGAGGGTGACGACGTGCACCGCGAGCAGCTGCGCGTCGAGATGGCCGAGCCCTACCGCACGCTGCTCGGCCACTTCCGCCACGAGATCGGCCACTACTACTTCTACCGTCTGGTGAGCCCGTCGGCCGACTACGTCGGCCGGTTCACCGACCTGTTCGGCGACCCCGACGCCGACTACCAGGCAGCGCTGGACCGCCACTACGCCGAGGGCGCCCCGCCGGGATGGGAAGACCGGTTCGTGTCCTCGTACGCCACGATGCACCCCGCCGAGGACTGGGCCGAGACGTTCGCGCACTACCTGCACGTCCGCGACACCCTGGACACCTCGGCCGCCTTCGGATTCGCCCCCTCGGGCGCCACGCTGGAGCGGCGAGTGCTGGGGCCCAGCGCCTTCGACACCATCATCGACATGTGGCTGCCGCTGGCGTGGGCGCTCAACATGGTGAACCGGTCCATGGGCAAGGACGATCTCTACCCGTTCGTGCTGCCGCCGCCGGTGCTGGAGAAGATGCGTTTCGTCCACGAGGTGCTCGACGCGTTGGGCTGACGCTTGACCTCGGCGGGCACGTCGCGCACCATCACCGCACATGAGTTGCCCACGACGAACTCGAACAGCGGCGATGACGTTGGCGGTGACGGCCGTGGTGACGGAGATGGTGTCGGCCTGCGGCACCAGCACGCTCAAGGCCGACGAGGCCGCCAAGTTCGTCACCGACACGGTGTCGGAGCAGAACGCCTTCACGCCCACCGGCGTCACCTGCCCGCAGAACCTCGAGGCCAAGGCCGGAACCACCTTCGACTGCACGTTCGTCGGACCCGAGAACACCAGGTACGTGGCGCACATGACCGTGCTGGACGTCCAAGGCGAATACGCGACGTTCGAACTGAGCGGCCTGACGCCCACCGGCTGAGGCCGCAGGCGCGCGGCGTGTCGGCTTCCGGCGCGACCGCCGTGCGGGCAAGGATGCTCGGGTGACAGATCGCTACGGCTCCGACGTGCTCGCCAGCAACCCCCACGCCGGCAGGCGGCCGAAGTCCAAGGATCGCGCCGCCGACGTCGGACTGGTGGTCGAGGACGCCCAGACCGGATACGTCGGCGAGATCGTCAAGGTCGAGTACACCACCGTCATCCTCGAAGACCGCCACGGGCGGCGGAAGTCCTTCCCGCTGGGACCGGGCTACCTCATCGACGGCAGCCCCGTCATCCTGGTCAAGCCGCTGCGCCGGCCCGCGCAGACCGGACCCGCGCGGTCGGCGTCCGGATCCGTGGCCGTGCAGGGTCTGAGGGCCCGCACCGCGCTGCCCAGCCGGATCTACGTCGAGGGCCGCCACGACGCCGAACTCGTCGAACAGGTGTGGGGGCACGACCTGCGCGTCGAGGGCGTCGTCGTCGAATACCTGGGCGGCGTCGACGATCTCGTCGGCATCGTCGACGAATTCCAGCCCGGTCCCGGACGCCGTCTCGGCGTGCTCGTCGACCACCTGGTCGCCGGTTCCAAGGAGGCGCGCATCGCCGCCGAGGTGGCCAACGGCCCGGGCGGGGCGCACACCCTGGTCGTCGGGCACCCGTTCATCGACATCTGGCAGGCCGTCAAGCCGGCCCGCATCGGGGTCTCGGCGTGGCCGGTGGTGCCTCGCGGCACCGAGTGGAAGCACGGCGTGTGCGAGGCGTTGCGGTGGCCGCACCGCGACCAGGCCGACATCTCCAGGGCCTGGCAACGCATCCGCGGCCGCGTGCGCGACTGGACCGATCTGGAACCCGAACTGATCGGTCGCGTCGAGGAACTCATCGACTTCGTGACCGCACCCGCCGATTGACCGCGCGCCCGCGCCCGTCGGGCGGCGGGGCGGACGTGGTAAGCAGAAGGCGTGTCCGACAGCCTGTTCGATGACCCGGAGCCCCATTCGGGGGTTCACGCGGGCTTGGACGTGGGCCCAGACGTGGGCCCAGACGCGGGCCGGGGCGCGGGCCCCGGCGCGGGCTTTCACGCGGCACCCGGCGGCCTGGTGCCCCTGGCGGTGCGCATGCGGCCGGCCAACCTCGACGAGGTGGTGGGCCAGGACCACCTGCTGCGGCCGGGCTCGCCGCTGCGCCGGCTGGCCGAGGGTTCCGGTGCGGCGTCGGTGGTGCTCTACGGACCGCCCGGCACCGGCAAGACCACGCTCGCGTCGCTGATCTCGGGCGCCACCGGCCGGCGGTTCGAAGCGCTGTCGGCGTTGACGGCGGGGGTCAAGGAGGTCCGGGCCGTCGTCGAGCAGGCCCGCGTCGCGCTGCTGCGGGGACAGCAGACGGTGCTGTTCATCGACGAGGTGCACCGCTTCTCCAAGACGCAGCAGGACGCGCTGCTGGCCGCCGTCGAGAACCGCGTGGTGCTGTTGGTCGCCGCGACCACCGAGAACCCCTCGTTCTCCGTGGTGGCGCCGCTGCTGTCGCGTTCGCTGATCCTGCAGCTGCAGCCGCTGGGTCCCGACGCCGTGCGCACCGTCGTCACCCGCGCCATCGAGGACCCGAGGGGACTGGGCGGCGCGGTCGAGGTCGACGCCGCCGCCGTGGAGCTGCTGGTCTCGCTGGCCGCCGGAGACGCGCGGCGGGCCCTGACGGCGCTCGAGGTCGCCGCCGAGGCGGGCGAGCGCGTCACCGTCGAGGTCATCGAGCAGTCGCTGGACAAGGCGGCCGTGCGCTACGACCGCGACGGCGACCAGCACTACGACGTGATCAGTGCGTTCATCAAGTCGGTGCGCGGATCCGACGTCGACGCCGCGCTGCACTACCTGGCGCGCATGCTCACCGCGGGGGAGGACCCGCGCTTCATCGCGCGGCGACTGATGATCCTCGCCAGCGAGGACGTGGGCATGGCCGACCCGACGGCGCTGCCCATGGCGGTGGCCGCCGCGCAGACGGTGGCGCTGATCGGCATGCCCGAAGGACGGTTGACGCTGGCGCACGCCACCGTGCACCTGGCGACCGCGCCGAAGTCCAACGCCGTCACCACCGCGATCGGGGCCGCCATGGCCGACATCCGCGCGGGCAAGGCCGGCATGGTGCCCCCGCACCTGCGTGACGGGCACTACTCCGGTGCGGCCGCGCTGGGCCATGCACAGGGGTACGCCTACCCGCACGACGATCCCGGCGGCGTCGTGCCGCAGCAGTACCCGCCCGACGAGGTGGTGGGCACGGACTACTACCGGCCCACCACCCACGGTGCCGAACGGGACATCGCGACCCGCGTGGAGCGGCTGCGGGCCATCATCCGCAGGCGACGCTGATCGGCGGCAGCCGGTCGGGACGGCACTGACCGCCGGCGGCCGGTCGGGGCGGCACCGACCGCCGGCCCCGCCTCAGTCCTCCGTCGAGAGCACCTTGTCCACGAACGCGGTCACCGTGCGGCGCAGGTCCGCCACCCGCTCCTCGCGGATGCGAGCCAGGTCGGTGCCCGCGTGGAAGGCGGGCGGGAGCGCCCGCACGTTGCGGGAGCAGCCGAACGTCGCACACACCATCGTTCCGATGGTGTCGCCCTTGCGGCCTGCCGCACCACCTCTGCGCACGGTGTAGAGCACCGCCTCGTCGGTGAGGTTCACGTCGGAACACCACGAACACATGGCGCGGCCCCGTGGGGTGGCCGCGGCGCGGGCGAGCAGCAGGGTGACGGGGTGGTCCGGACGGGTGGGTGTGCCGTCGACGACGACGTACGCCCGCCGCGGGATCTTCGGGTCCGTCCAGCCGTAGTAGTCCAAGGCGTCGAAGTCGACGCCGTCGAAGTCGGCGGCGAAGGTGACCTTCTTGACCTCGCTGCGGGTGGCGCCGCGGAACGCGGCGAGAATCTGGGCACGGGTGAGGGACTGCATGGGTGACACCATCCTGGGAGGGCACGCACGACGAGGCGCGCGGCGAGTGGGAGATCAGCTGACCGAGGGCACGACAGTGCCGCCGACCCCGCGGGGACGGCGACGGGGCGCGGTCATCTGATGTCGGCGCGAGCGCCGACGACCTCCTCGACTCGGATGTGCACGGTGCCGACGATAGCGAGCCCGTCCGACGCTGCCAACCCGGTTACGGCCGCACGTGCAGCACCGCGGCCCCGGAGATCTCGCCGGACGCGAGGTCGGCCAAGGCCGCCGCGGCCCGGTCCAGCGGGTACGCCGGCGTGGTGACCTCGATGTGGTGATCTTCGGCGAAGGCGAGGAACTCGCGGGCGTCGGCTCGGGTGTTCGACGTGACCGAGCGCAGCTGCCGTTCCTGGAACAGGTGGCGCTGATAGTCCAAAGCGGGCACGTCGGTGAGGTGGATTCCGGCGATGGCCAGGGTGCCGCCCCGGTCGAGTGCCTCGAGCGCGGGGAGCACCAGATCGCCCACCGGCGCGAACAGGATCGCCGAGTCCAAGGGCACCGGCGGTGGATCGGCCGCGTCCTGCGCCGAGGCCGCACCGAGGGCCAGCGCGAGGTCGCGCGCGGCGGCGCCGCGCGTCATCACGTGTACCTCGGCGCCGCGCGCCAGGGCCACCTGGGCGGTGATGTGTGCGCTGCCCCCGAAGCCGTAGATGCCGAGGCGACCCCCGGCCGGCAGCTCGGCCCGCATCAGCGACCGGTACCCGATGATGCCCGCGCACAGCAGCGGCGCCAGCTCGGCGTCGGTGTACCCGGAGGGCAGCCGGTGAACGAATGCGGCTGGCGCCGTGATGAATTCGGCGTACCCGCCGTCGGCGTCCCAGCCGGTATAGGTGGATCGGGGGCAGAGGTTCTCCCGTCCGCTGCGGCAGAACCTGCACTGCCCGCACGTGTGTCGCAGCCATGCCACGCCCACCCGGTCGCCGACGCGGACCGCCTCCCCGGCGCCGGGGTGCCGTGCCACCTCGGCGCCCAGGGCGACCACCTCGCCGACCACCTCGTGGCCCGGCGTCACGTGCTGGCGGTGGACCGGCAGGTCGCCCTCGGCCACGTGCAGGTCGGTGCGACACACCCCGCAGACCGACACCGCGATCAGCACCTCGTCGCTGCCGGGGCGCGGCACGTCGGTGGCCACGAACTCCAGTGGGTGGTCCGCGATCGGCCCGGGTCGGCGTACCCGCCACGCCCGCATCGTCATGGCGACCATCATCCGCCAGGACATGGCCGCGGGGGCCCGAACCACCCCGGACGTGACGTTGCCGCCGGGATCGGTGTCGGCGGTGCGGGGGAGCGCACGCCCGACGGATCCCGGCGGCAACGTGAGGTGGTGCAGTCATCCAGCCTGGGGAGGGCCTGGCTGCACGGGGGTTCTCGGACCGGGGTTCTCGGACCGGAGTTCTCGGTCGGGGTTCTCCGACGGTTAGCGGCGGATGGCTCCGGTGCGCCTGCGTCCCATCAGCGACGCCACCAGGGCGACGCCCAGCGCGGCGACGATCACCTGGACGAGCAACTCCATCCAGTCGATCCCGCCGGTCGCGGTCGGGATGCCCAGCGCGCGGGCGATGGCGGTGCCGACGAGCGCCGAGACGATGCCGACGACGATCGTGACGAGCACGCCGATGCTCTGCCGGCCGGGGACGACGAGCCGTCCGAGTGCGCCGACCACGATGCCGATGAGAATCGCGGTGATGATGCCGGTGATGGTCATGTCTGCCTCCAGCGGGTGAGTGGTGAAACAGCAGTAGCCGCACCCACACCCGAATAAACACCGGCGTCAAGCGTCGAGCCGCACGTAGGCTCGAGGCGTGCTGAGCGACGTTCTCGACGTGGACACCACCCGCAGGCGGACCGTGGATCTCACGGCCCGGGTGCGCGAGTTCTGCGCGGGCCGCGGCGACGGGCTGTGCAACGTGTTCGTGCCGCACGCCACCGCGGGGGTGGCGATCGTGGAGACCGGTGCGGGCTCCGACGACGACCTGGTGGACGCCCTGGAGCGGCTGCTGCCCCGCGACGACCGGCTGTACCGGCACGCCCACGGCTCGCCGGGCCACGGCGCCGATCACGTGCTACCCGCCCTCGTCGCGCCGTCGGTGACGCTGCCGGTCGCCGATGGCGCCCCGCTGCTGGGCACGTGGCAGAGCGTCGTGCTCGTCGACCTCAACCGCGACAACCCGCGCCGGTCGGTGCGGCTGAGCTTCGTCGCGGGCTGAGCGCGGGCCGATCGGCGCACCCGCACCGCCGAGGCGAACGCATGTCGGGCCCGCCGACGCCGACCGGTACTGTGATGCGGTCGAGAAACCCCACGATCAAGGATGACGGCAACGTGCAGACACACGAGATCAGGAAGCGGTTCCTCGATCACTTCGTGAGGGCGGGTCATGCCGAGGTGCCCAGCGCCTCGGTGATCCTCGACGATCCGAACCTGTTGTTCGTCAACGCCGGCATGGTGCAGTTCGTGCCCTTCTTCCTCGGCGCGCGCACCCCGCCGTGGAACCGGGCCGTCAGCGTGCAGAAGTGCATCCGCACGCCCGACATCGACGAGGTCGGCATCACGACCCGGCACAACACCTTCTTCCAGATGGCCGGCAACTTCAGCTTCGGCGACTACTTCAAGAAGGGCGCCATCGAGTTCGCGTGGACGCTGCTGACCAACCCGCAGGATCAGGGTGGTTACGGCTTCGATCCCGAACGCCTCTGGGCCACCGTGTATCTGGACGACGACGAGGCCATCGCGCTGTGGCAGGAGGTGGCCGGGCTGCCGCTCGAGCGCATCCAGCGCCGCGGCATGGCCGACAACTACTGGTCCATGGGCATCCCCGGACCATGCGGGCCGTCGTCGGAGATCTACTACGACCGCGGGCCCGAGTACGGCGTCGAGGGTGGCCCGGAGGCCAACGAGGACCGCTACATCGAGATCTGGAATCTCGTGTTCATGCAGAACGAGCGCGGCGAGGGCACCTCCAAGGAGGACTTCGAGATCCTGGGACCGCTGCCGCGAAAGAACATCGACACCGGCATGGGCGTCGAGCGGGTGGCCTGTCTGCTGCAGGGCGTCGACAACGTCTACGAGACCGACCTGCTGCGCCCCGCCATCGACCTGATGGCGGCGCGCGCACCACGCGGGTACGGCCAGGGCAACCACGCGGACGACGTCCGCTACCGCATCATCGCCGACCACAGCCGCACCGCGGCGATCATCATCGGCGACGGGGTGAGCCCCGGCAACGAGGGACGCGGCTACGTGCTGCGCCGGCTGCTGCGCCGCATCATCCGCGCGGCCAAGCTGCTGGGCATCGAGGGCGCCATCATGGCCGACCTGATGGCCACCGTGCGCGACGCCATGGGCCCGTCCTACCCCGAGCTGGTCACCGACTTCGACCGCATCCAGCGCATCGCGGTCGCCGAGGAGACGGCCTTCAACCGCACGCTGGCGGCGGGGTCCAAGCTCTTCGAAGACGCCGCGGACGCCACCCGCGCGGCCGGTGCCACCGTGGTCTCCGGCACCGACGCGTTCACGCTGCACGACACCTACGGTTTCCCCATCGAGCTGACGCTCGAGATGGCCGCCGAGGCCGGACTCTCGGTCGACGAGGAGGGCTTTCGTGGCCTGATGGCCGAGCAGCGCCGGCGCGCCAAGGCCGACGCCGCCGCGCGCAAGCACGCGCACGCCGACTTGTCGGCCTACCGCGAGCTGGTGGACGCCGGCCCCACCGAGTTCACCGGATTCGACGAATTGTCTTCCGAGGCGCGGATTCTCGGCATCTTCGTCGACGGCAAGCGGGTGCCGGTGGTGTCGCACGACGCCGAGACCACCGCCGCCGACCGCGTCGAGTTGGTGCTCGACCGCACCCCGCTCTACGCCGAGTCTGGCGGCCAGATCGCCGACGTCGGCACCATCTCGGGCACCGGGTCCTCGGACGCCGCCAAGGCCGCCGTCACCGACGTGCAGAAGATCGCCAAGACGCTGTTCGTGCACCGCGTCAACGTGGAGTCCGGCGAGTTCGTCGAGGGCGACACCGTGACCGCCGCCGTCGACGCCAAGTGGCGCCACGGGGCCACCCAGGGCCACTCGGGCACCCACATGGTGCACGCGGCGCTGCGACAGGTGCTGGGGCCCAACGCCGTTCAGGCCGGGTCGCTGAACCGTCCCGGTTACCTGCGCTTCGACTTCAACTGGCAGGGGGCGCTCTCCGACGAGCAGAAGACCCAGATCGAAGAGGTCACCAACGAAGCCGTCGAAGCCGACTTCGAGGTGCACACCTTCAACACCGCCCTCGAGCAGGCCAAGGCCATGGGTGCCATGGCCCTGTTCGGCGAGAACTACCCCGACGAGGTCCGCGTCGTCGAGATCGGCGGTCCCTTCTCGCTGGAACTCTGCGGCGGCACCCACGTCCGCAACTCGGCGCAGATCGGCCCCGTCACCATCCTCGGCGAATCGTCGGTCGGGTCGGGCGTGCGCCGCGTCGAGGCCTACGTGGGGCTGGACTCCTTCAAGCACCTCGCCAAGGAGCGTGCCCTGATGGCCGGGCTCGCGTCGTCGCTGAAGGTGCCGTCCGAGGAGGTGCCCGCCCGCGTCGCCACCCTGGTCGACCGGCTGCGCGCCGCCGAGAAGGAACTCGACAAGATGCGCCTGGCCAACGCCCGGGCGGCCGCGGCCGACGCGGCGGCCGGCGCCGAGCTGGTCGGTAGGGTGCGTGTGGTGGCCCGACGAATCGCCGGCGGCATGTCCGGCGGCGACCTGCGCAGCCTCGTCGGCGACATCCGCGGCAAGCTGGGCTCCGAGCCGGGCGTCGTGGCGCTGATCGCCGAACCGGGCGAGACCGGCACGGTGCCCTACGTGGTCGCGGTGAACGCGGCCGCCCAGGACCTGGGCCTGTCGGCAGGGGACCTGGTGAAGGTGCTCGGCCAGGCCGTCGACGGACGCGGCGGCGGCAAGGCCGACCTCGCTCAGGGCTCCGGCACCGGTGCCTCGGGGATCGACGCGGCGCTGGCCGCCGTGCGTGCCGAGGTAGGCCGGAGCTAGCTGGGTGAGCGACGCGCAGGATCGTCAACCCGACCGGCCCGGGGCATCCGACCCCGGCCGCGGGCGACGGATCGGCATCGACGTCGGCACCGTCCGCATCGGCGTCGCCGCCTCCGACCCCGACGGCATCCTGGCCACCCCCGTGGAGACCGTGCGCCGCGACAAGACCGACAAGCACGTGCGACGGCTGGCGCGGCTCGTCACCGAGCACGAGGCCGTCGAGGTGGTGGTGGGCCTGCCCCGCACCCTCGCCGACCGCGCGGGGTCCTCCGCCCGCGACGCCATCGCGCTGGCCGAGGACCTGGCCGCCCGCATCGACCCCGTGCCGGTGCGGATGGCCGACGAACGACTGACGACGGTGACCGCCGCCCGCTCACTGCGCGAGGCCGGGATCCGCGCGAAGGGACAGAAGGCGATGATCGACCAGGCCGCCGCCGTCGGCATCCTGCAGAACTGGCTGGATCAACGACGACACGCGCTGACCGACCGTGGAGCAGAGGATGTCTGACGACACAGACCAGTGGGGCAGCGAACGCACGGCACCCACCGCGGTGGGGCGCCCGCGCCGCACCATGAGCCGCACCGAGCGGGCCCGCGCGCGGCGCACCCAGCGCCGGCGGCGCACGGTCACCGGCGTCTCCATCGCGGCGCTCGTCATGGTCGTGATCGGCGCGGTGTTCCTGGGGTCGCGGCTGTGGCACGGCATCTTCGGCAATGAGGGCGACTACTCGGGGGCAGGCGTGAACGACGTCGTCATCGAAGTGCACAACGGCGACTCGACCACCGCCATCGGCCAGACGCTGCAGGACGCCAAGGTGGTGGCCACCGCGTCGGCGTTCGTCTCGGCCGCGTCGGGCAACTCGGCCATCTCGGCCATCCAGCCCGGGTTCTACAAGGTGCGCACCGAGATCCCCGCGGCCAACGCGGTGACCCGGCTGGCCGACCCCGCCAACCGCGTCGGCCTGCTCACCATCCCCGAGGGCCGACAGCTCGACGACACCACCGACGTGAAGACCAACGCCGTCACCGACGGCATCTTCTCGCTCATCTCGAAGGCCACCTGCGTGGACCTCGACGGCGACCAGAAGTGCGTCACCGTCGACGATCTCAAGCAGGCCGCCGCCACGGGTACCCCGACCGCGCTCGGCATCCCGCAGTGGGCGGTGCAGCCCATCTCGGCGCTCGCCAACGACCACCGCCGCATCGAGGGACTGATCGCACCGGGCACGTGGAACGTCAACCCGGCCTCGACGGCGCCGCAGATCCTGGCCACGCTCGTCCGCGCCAGCGTCGCCCAGTACGAGGCGGGCGGCCTGCTCACCGCCGGGGCCGGCGAGGGCCTCACGCCGTACGAGATCCTCACCGTCGCCTCACTGGTGCAGAAGGAGTCGCTACCCGCCGACTTCGCCAAGGTGGCCCGCGTCATCTACAACCGGCTGGGCGATCCGACGCACCGCAGGCTCGAGTTCGACTCCACGGTGAACTACGCCCTGGACCGGCAGGAAGTGGCGACCACCGACGCCGACCGGGGACGCATGACGCCGTGGAACACCTATGTGCGCGAAGGGCTTCCGGCCTCGCCGATCTGTTCGCCGGGCGCGCCGGCGCTGGCGGCGGCCGAACGTCCCGAACCGGGGGACTGGCTGTACTTCGTGACGGTCGACCTGCAGGGCACGACGCTGTTCACCCGCGACTATCAGCAGCACCTCGCCAACATCGAGATCGCCCGCCGCAACGGCGTGCTCGACAGTGCCCGCTGAACCGGCGCAGACCGGGCCGGGGCCGGCCCGCAAGGCGGCCGTCCTGGGCTCGCCCATCGCGCACTCGCGATCCCCGCAGCTGCACCTGGCCGCCTACCGGGCCCTGGGCCTGACCGACTGGACCTACGAGCGCATCGAGTGCACGGCCGAACAGCTGCCGACCCTGGTCGGCGGGCTGGGGCCGGAATGGGTCGGCCTCTCGGTCACGATGCCCGGCAAGTTCGCGGCACTGCACGTCGCCGACGAGACCACCACGCGTGCCGACCTCGTCGGGTCGGCCAACACGCTGGTGCGCACCCCCGCGGGCTGGCGGGCCGACAACACCGACGTCGACGGCGTCGTGGGCGCGCTGGGCCGGGTCGCCGGACCCTCGGCCGCGGTGCTGGGCTCGGGCGGCACGGCACCTGCCGCGGTGGTCGCGCTCGCCGACCTCGGCGTCACCGACCTCACCGTGGTGGCGCGCAACCCGGAGCGGGCCGCGCCCCTGCTGACCCTGGCGCGGCGCCTGGACGTGACCGCTCGCTGGGTCGAGCTGGGCACCCCGGTGCGCGACGTCGCCGTCGTCGTCAGCACCGTCCCGGCCGACGTCGCCGCGGCACACGCCGAGTCGGTGGCCACCACCCCCGTGCTCCTCGACGCCATCTACGATCCGTGGCCGACCCCGCTGGCCACGGCCGTCGAGGCGGCGGGCGGGCGTGCGGTCGGCGGACTGCAGATGCTGCTGCACCAGGCGTTCGCGCAGGTGGCCCAGTTCACCGGCAGGCCCGCGCCCGAAGAGGTGATGAGGGCGGCCCTCGACGCGTCCTAGCGTGGAGTCATGGGGGTGGCGCAGTCGGTCGCGGCGCAGTTGGTCGCAGCGCAGTTGGTCGCAGTGACGGCCTGGCTGTTGGCGCTGAGCCATTGGGACGTGCGCACGCGTCGGCTGCCGAATCGGCTGACGCTGCCCGGCGCCGTGCTGATCCCCGTGGCCGCCGGGTGCCAGGGCCGCGGCGCGCCTGCGGTGGCGGGGATGCTCGCGCTCTTCGGCGTCTACCTCGCGGTGCATCTGATGGCAGCGGCCGCCCTGGGTGCGGGTGACGTCAAGCTCGCCGCAGGCGTGGGCGCGCTCACCGGCGCGTTCGGCGCCGACGTCTGGGCGGTGGCCGCGGTCGCCGCGCCGCTGCTGACGTGCGCGTGGGCGCTCGTCGCCGCGCTGCGCCGCGCCCGGACCACCGTGCCGCACGGGCTGTCGATGTGCGTGGCGACGGCCGGTGCGGTGACGCTGGCCCTGGTGTAGCGCCGCGCGCCGAGGGTGCCGAGGGTGGCGAGGGTGGCGAGGGTGTGGTCTCTCGACGCCTCGACCCGCGAATCGCGTGCGGAACCCCCGCGCTCGGCGGGCCGCTGCCGGTGGTTTTCGCTGGCCGGGGCCCGTCGTGGGAGAATGGGGCGCGTGTTGCGTTGGACTACTGCGGGTGAATCACACGGACGCGCGTTGGTGGCGGTCATCGAGGGCATGGTCGCGGGCGTCCACGTGACCTCCGACGACATCGCCGCCGAGCTGAAACGGCGCCGCCTCGGCTACGGCCGCGGCGCCCGGATGAAGTTCGAGGCCGACGAGGTGACCATCCTGGCCGGCGTCCGCCACGGCGTCACCATGGGCGGGCCCATCGCCATCCAGATCGGCAACACCGAGTGGCCCAAGTGGGAAACCGTGATGGCGTCGGACCCGGTGCCCGCCGAGGACCTCGACGTCGCCCGCAACGCGCCGCTGACCCGGCCGCGACCCGGACACGCCGACTACGCGGGCATGCTCAAGTACGGCTTCGACGACGCGCGCCCCGTCCTCGAGCGCGCCAGCGCCCGCGAGACCGCCGCCCGCGTGGCCGCAGGCACCATTGCCCGCGCGTTCCTGCGGCAGGCGCTCGACGTCGAGGTGCTCTCGCACGTCATCTCGATCGGCGGCTCGGCCCCCTACGACGGGCCGCCGCCGGGGCCCGGCGACCTCGACGCCATCGACGACAGCCCCGTGCGCGCGTACGACAAGGACGCCGAGCAGGCCATGATCGCCGAGATCGAGGACGCCAAGAAGGACGGCGACACCCTCGGCGGCGTGGTCGAGGTGATCGCCGACGGGCTGCCCGTCGGGTTGGGCTCCTTCACCAGCGGCGCCGAGCGGCTCGACAGCCAGCTGGCCGGTGCGGTCATGGGGATCCAGGCCATGAAGGGCGTCGAGATCGGTGACGGGTTCGAGACGGCCCGCCGTCGCGGCAGCGTCGCCCACGACGAGATGTACCCCGGCCCCGGCGGCGTGCTGCGGTCCACCAATCGCGCGGGCGGTCTCGAGGGCGGCATGACCAACGGTCAGGCCGTGCGGGTGCGGGCCGCCATGAAGCCCATCTCGACCGTGCCGCGCGCGCTGGCCACCGTCGACATGGCGACCGGCGAGGAGGCCGTGGCGATCCACCAGCGCTCCGACGTGTGCGCGGTGCCCGCGGCGGGCGTCGTGGTGGAGGCCATGGTGGCGCTGGTGCTCGCGCGGGCGGCGCTGCAGAAGTTCGGCGGTGACTCGCTGCCGGAGACCCGCGCCAACGTCGCGTCGTACCTGCACGCGGTGCACACCCGCAGCGAAGCGGAGTCCGCCGAGGCCACGGGCTGATGGCGCCCAAGGCCGTTCTGGTGGGCATGCCGGGGTCCGGCAAGTCCACCATCGGGCGGCGGTTGGCCAAGGCGCTCGGCGTCGAGCTGCTCGACACCGACGTCAAGATCGTCGAGACCACCGGGCGCAGCATCGCCGACATCTTCGTCGACGGCGAGGCCGAGTTCCGCCGCATCGAAGCCGAGGTGGTGTGCGCGGCGCTGGCCGAACACGACGGCGTGGTGTCCCTCGGCGGGGGAGCGGTGACCACACCCGCGGTGCGCGAGGCGCTGGCCGGCCACGTGGTGATCTACCTGGAAATCAGTGCCTCCGAAGGCATTCGACGCACCACCGGCTCCGGACGCCCACTGCTGGCGGGTGACCCCGCCGCCAAGTACCGCGCGCTGATGGCGCAGCGCGTGCCGCTGTTCCGCCAGGTCGCCACCATGCGGGTGAACACCAATCGGCGCAACCCGGGCGCGGTGGTGCGGCACGTCGTGCACCGCCTGGAGAGCAAACCCGGCGAGACGTCGTCGCGCCGCCGCCGCCGCCCGTCGTGGCGTCGGCTGCCCACCGTCCTCAACCCCGGACCCACCACCGAGGCGCCGCCGAGTCCCGCGGCGCTGGCCCGGCGAGCAGAATCCCGCCACGAGTGAAAGCGCGCAATGACTGAACCCGTGACCGTCGACGTCCTGGTCGACCGGCCCTACCCCGTGATCATCGGCACCGGACTGCTCGACGATCTGGTGCGCACGCTGGCGGGCAGGCACAAGGTGGCCATCCTGCATCAGCCGACGCTGACCGTCACCGCCGAGGCCGTGCGGGCCGCGCTGGCCGAGACCGGCATCGACGCGCACCGCATCGAGATCCCCGACGCCGAGGCCGGCAAGGACCTGCCCGTGCTCGGCTTCATCTGGGAAGTGTTGGGGCGCATCGGGATCGGCCGCAAGGACGCGGTGGTCAGCCTGGGTGGCGGTGCGGCCACCGACGTCGCCGGGTTCGCCGCGGCCACCTGGCTGCGCGGCGTCGACGTGGTGCACGTGCCCACGACGCTGCTCGGCATGGTCGACGCCGCCGTCGGCGGCAAGACCGGCATCAACACCGACGCCGGCAAGAACCTCGTCGGCGCGTTCCACCAACCGCTGGCGGTGCTCGTCGACCTGGCCACGCTGGAGACGTTGCCGCGCAACGAGATCGTCGCGGGCATGGCCGAGGTCGTGAAGGCCGGGTTCATCGCCGACCCCGTCATCCTCGACCTCATCGAGGCCGATCCCGCCGCGGCGCTGGACCCCGCGGGCACGGTGCTGCCCGAACTCGTCCGCCGCGCCATCGCGGTCAAGGCCGAGGTGGTGGCCGCCGACGAGAAGGAGTCGGCGCTGCGGGAGATCCTCAACTACGGCCACACCCTGGCCCACGCCATCGAACGCCGCGAGCAGTACCGGTGGCGTCACGGTGCCGCCGTCTCGGTGGGGCTGGTGTTCGCCGCCGAACTGGGCCGCCTCGCCGGCCGCCTGGACGACGCCACCGCCGACCGGCACCGCACCGTGCTCACCGCGCTCGGATTGCCGGTCACCTACGATGGCGACGCCTTCGGGCAGCTCGTCGAGTACATGGCCGGCGACAAGAAGACGCGCTCCGGGATCCTGCGGTTCGTGGTGCTCGACGGGCTGGCCAAGCCGGGCCGGCTCGAGGGCCCCGACCCGACGCTGCTGGCGGCGGCCTACTCCGAGATCGGGACGCGGTAGTGCGCACCGTCAACGTCCTCAACGGGCCCAACCTGGGCAGGCTCGGCAAGCGTCAACCCGACGTCTACGGCCACACCACCCACGACGACCTGGTGGCGCTGATCGAACGCGAGGCCGCCCAGCTGGGGCTGACGGTGCGGGTACGCCAATCCGACAGCGAGGCCGACCTGCTGGGCTGGGTGCACGACGCCGCCGACGCGGGTGAGCCCGTCGTGCTCAACGCCGGGGCACTCACCCACACGTCGATCGCGCTGCGCGACGCGTGCGCGGAACTCACCGCGCCGCTGATCGAGGTGCACATCTCCAACGTGCATGCCCGCGAGGACTTCCGGCACCACTCCTACCTGAGCGGCATCGCCACCGGCGTCATCGTCGGCCTCGGCGTGCAGGGTTACCTGCTGGCGCTGCGCTACCTGGCGGACCAGCCCCGCGCGTGACGCCCGGGACCGGTCAGGCCTGATTCCTGGGCTGCTCGGCGGTGGTCTCGGTGGCGTTGCCCAGAGTCTCGGTGGGATGCTCGTCGCGCGCGTCCGCGTCCGTCCGGCCACCGCCGACCGCGGCGAAGACGTCGGTGTCCGCGCGCTCGTCGTCGGCGCCGCGCCGGGTGAACGGCGGCGCCTTGCGGTCCACCAGGAAGCGGCCGAGCGCCACGCCCGCGATGGCGGTGATGAACATCAGCAGCGCGGTGAACGCCGCGAACGTGGTGACCTCGGGGATCAGCGACTCGGCGTAGACGTTCGAGTAGAACAACGCGATGAACCACGTCACGAAACCGCTGACGACGCCGGCGAACAGCCCGGCGAGCAGCCACGTCATCGCCAGGTCGCCACGGCGGTCGGGGTCGGGGTTGGCGCGGGCGTCGGCCCGGCCGTCGAGGTTGCCCCACACGAACGACGCGATGGCGAACAGCACCACCAGCGTGATGCTGATCGCCAAGGCCTGGGATTCCCACGCGTTGATGAGGGCGCCCTGCAGCAGCCGGACCACGACCATCAGCGCGGCGAACACCAGTCCGCGCAGCAACCACTTGCTCATGGGGGCACAGCGTAGCGAGTACCGTCACGGGCTGTGACGATTTCCCATCGTAGGGCGGCGTTGCGGCGCAGGCTGGCCGCCGCCGGGTTGGACGCGATGCTGGTGACGGACCTCGTCAACGTCCGATACCTGTCGGGGTTCACCGGTTCCAACGGCGCGCTGCTCGTGCGTGTCGACGACGAGACGCCGGTGCTGGCGACCGACGGACGGTACGTCACCCAGGCCGCCGCCCAGGCACCCGACGCCGAGCGCGTCATCGAGCGCGCGGTGGGCCCGCACCTCGCCGCCAGGGCCGCCGCGGCGGGCATCCGTCGTCTCGGCTACGAGAGCCACGTCGTCACCGTCGACGCGTTCACGGGGCTGCAGCACGCGGCGGGCGCCGACGTCGAGTTCGTGCGGGCCGCGGGCACGGTCGAGGCGCTGCGCGAGGTCAAGGACGCCGGGGAGATCGCGCTGCTGCGACTGGCCTGCGAGGCTGCCGACGCGGCGCTGGCCGATCTGGTGGCCGCGGGCGGACTGCGCGCCGGACGCACCGAGAAGGACGTCGCCCGCGACCTCGAGTCGCGCATGCTCGACCACGGCGCGGACGGCAACTCGTTCGAGACCATCGTCGCCGCCGGGGCCAACTCCGCCATCCCGCACCATCGGCCCACCGACGCGGTGCTGGCGGCGGGCGACTTCGTCAAGATCGACTTCGGTGCGCTGGTCGCCGGCTACCACTCCGACATGACCCGCACGTTCGTGCTGGCGCCGGTGGCGCAGTGGCAGCTCGACGTCTACGACCTGGTGGCGACCGCGCAGCGGGCAGGCCGGGAGGCGCTGGCGCCCGGGGTGGTGCTGCGCGACGTCGACGCGGCATCGCGCCAGGTCATCGCCGATGCCGGGTTCGCCGACAACTTCGGGCACGGGCTCGGGCACGGCGTGGGGCTGCAGATCCACGAAGCGCCGGGAATCAGCGCGTCCGCCGCCGGTACACTGCTTGCTGGCTCCGCGGTCACCGTAGAGCCCGGGGTCTACCTACCCGGCCATGGCGGCGTCCGCATCGAGGACACGCTCGTGGTGGGCGGTGTGGAGTCACCCGCTCCCGAGTTGCTCACCCGGTTCCCCAAGGACCTGGCGATTCTCTAGGCACACCAGAACTAGGAGTAGTACCTAACGTGGCATCGACCGCAGACTTCAAGAACGGGCTCGTCCTGCAGATCGAGGGCCAGTTGTGGCAGATCACCGAGTTCCAGCACGTCAAGCCCGGCAAGGGGCCGGCCTTCGTGCGCACCAAGCTCAAGAACGTGGTGTCGGGCAAGGTCGTCGACAAGACCTACAACGCCGGCGTGAAGGTCGAGACCGCGACCGTCGACCGCCGCGACGCCACCTACCTGTACCGCGACGGCAGCGACTTCATCTTCATGGACTCGCAGGACTACGAGCAGCATCCGCTCTCGGAGGCCCTCGTCGGCGACGCCGCCAAGTTCCTGTTGGAGAGCATGCCGGTGCAGATCGCCTTCCACGACGGGGCGCCGCTGTACCTCGAACTGCCCGTCACCGTGGAACTCGAGGTCACCTTCACCGAGCCCGGCCTGCAGGGCGACCGTTCCAATGCGGGCACCAAGCCCGCCACCGTCGAGACCGGTGCCGAGATCCAGGTGCCGTTGTTCGTCAACACCGGCGACAAGATCAAGGTCGACTCCCGCGACGCCAGCTACCTGGGAAGGGTTAATGCCTGACCCGCAGGGCGAGCGACACGACGGGGGACACCGCCGGCAGGACCGGGGCCGTCACCAGGCCCGCAAGCGCGCCGTCGACCTGCTCTTCGAAGCCGAGGCCCGGGGTTTGACGGCCGCCGAGGTGGCGGGCGCGCGCAACGCGCTCGCCGGCTCGGACCCGGAGGTCTCGGCGCTCAATCCCTACACGCTGACCGTCGTCAACGGGGTCACCGAGCACGCCGCCCACGTCGACGACCTGATCTCGGCGCACCTGCAGGGGTGGACGCTGGAACGGCTGCCCGCCGTGGACCGCGCGATCCTGCGCGTGGCGGTGTGGGAGCTGCTGCACGCCGACGACGTGCCCGAGCCCGTCGCGGTCGACGAGGCCGTCGAGTTGGCCAAGAAGCTGTCCACCGACGACTCGCCGGCGTTCGTCAACGGCGTGCTCGGCCAGGTGATGCTGGTGACACCGCAGATCCGTGCGGCGGCCGCGGCCATGCGCGGGCCCACGCCGCAGCCTTAACGCTGGAATTCCGGCAGGTCGACGCCGTCGGCCTTCGACATCCACAGCCGGTCGGCGAGGATGCGGAACGGCCAGCGTTGCATCCACGCCATCACCTGGGCGGTGATCACGATGTCGGCGTGGGACTTCGGGGCGTACCCGTCGAGGCCGTTCGGCAGCTTCTGTGCCCTGGCCACGAACGGGCGCATGGCGGCCTCGTAGCGCCGTAGCGCAGGCCCCGGCCAATCGTGCTCGCCGGCGCGCGCCGCCGGGCCCAGCGCGTGCGCCAACAGGTAGGCGCCGACGAGCGCCAACGCCGTGCCCATGCCGCTGAGCGGCGACGCGCAGTACCCGGCGTCGCCCACCAGCGTCACCCGGCCGCGCGCCCAGGAGTCCGCGACCACCTGGACGAACTCGTCGAAGTAGAAGTCGTCGGCGGTCGCCGCGGCCTCGAGCAGGGCGGGCGTGGCCCACCCGCAGCCCGCGAAGCGCTCGGCGAGCAGCTTGCGCTGCGCGGCGAGGTCTCTGCGGTCGTAGTCCAGGGGGCCGGAGCGGAAGGCGAGGCCCGCCTTGGCCGAGCCCGGCACGGTGTCGGGACGCAGCGAAGCCACCAGCCCGGGCTCCTGGTAGATCAGGAACCATCCCGCGAGGCCGACGGTGTCGGGCGCGCTGAACCACGCGTGATAGCCGCCGAGGCGCTGCACGAACCGGTCCTCGGGGCCGAACGCCAACCGCCGGACCGCCGAATGCGTGCCGTCGGCGCCGACGACGAGGTCGGCCCGCACGGTCGAGTCGTCGGACAGCGTCGCCGTCACGCCGTCGTCGTCCTGGTCCAGCGCGATGATCCGGGTGCCGAAGCGGTAGTCGGTGGTCGCGGCCGTGGCGCCGTAGAGCACCTCGGCGACGTCGCCGCGCAGGATCTCCACCGAGCTGACCAGCCCGTTGCCGCCGAACGCCGTCACCGGCATCTCCGCGCGGTGGCTGCCGTCGGCGCGCACCCAGGCGGCGCCGGCCTGATCCACGGTGCGGTCGAGCATGGCGTCGAGCAGGCCCATCCGCGCGACGACGTCACGGCTGGCGCCGCGCAGGTCGACGGTCTGCCCGCCCGGGCGGATGCCGTCGGCGGCCTCGACCACGATGGTGCGGTAGCCGGCCCGGTGCAACCAGAAGGCGAGCGTGGGCCCGGCGATGCCCGCACCGCTGACGAGCACCGTCGGTGCGGTCATGCGCTCACCCATGCGCACACACTAGGCCGCGACGAGACATCCGGCGGGGCTCTCGTACGATGCGTTTCGCCCCGCCCCCGCGTGGGCATCCCAGGTCGTCGTGGGCCACGCCGACCCACGGTCGCGGCTTCCGATGAGGGGGACGTCATGAGTGGAGTGTCCGAGCGTCCGGAACCCGGTGTCGCGCCCGCCGTGGAACCTGGGAGTCAGCTGGGAACCAGCTTGAAATCCCGTCACATCACCATGATCTCGATCGCAGGCGTGATCGGCGCCGGCCTCTTCGTGGGCTCGGCCAACGCCATCAAGGAGGCCGGCCCGGCCGTCCTCATCTCCTACTTCCTCGCGGGCACGCTGGTGGTGCTCGTCATGCGCATGCTGGGCGAGATGGCCACCGCGAACCCGGACACCGGGTCGTTCTCGGTGTACAGCGACCGAGCGCTGGGGCGGTGGGCGGGCTTCACCGTCGGCTGGCTGTACTGGTGGTTCTGGGTGCTGGTGATCCCGGTGGAGGCGACCGCCGCCGCGGCCATCCTCACCAACCTCATCGGTGGCCAGCAGTGGATCTGGGCGCTGGCGGTGACGCTGCTGCTCACCATCACCAACCTGGTCAGCGTGGGGAACTACGGCGAGTTCGAGTTCTGGTTCGCGCTGATCAAGGTCGTCGCCATCATCGCCTTCATCGGCGTGGGCGTCGCCGCCATCTTCGGGGTCATCCCCGACTCGCAGGTCAGCGGCATCCAGCACCTGTGGGAACCGGACGGGTTCATGCCCAACGGCTTCGGTGCCGTGATCGCGGGCCTGCTGGTCACCATGTTCTCGTTCATGGGCACCGAGATCGTCACCATCGCCGCGGCCGAGTCGCCCAACCCGGTCAAGGGCATCGGACGGGCCGTGAACTCCGTCATCTGGCGCATCTCGCTGTTCTACCTGGGCTCGATCTTCGTGATCGTCGCGCTGATGCCGTACGATCAGCTCTCCGGCGGGTCGTACCAGACGACCCTCGAGGCCATCGGCATCCCCGGGTCCAAGCTCATCATGGACCTGGTGATCCTCACCGCGGTGGCGTCGTGCCTGAACTCGGCGCTCTACACCGCCTCCCGGATGCTGTACTCACTCGGGGCCCGCCGCGACGCCCCCTCGACCGTGCGCCGCGTCGCGGGCAACGGAGCACCGTGGGTCGCGGTGCTGGCGTCGATGGTCGTGGGTTTCCTCGCCGTCGCGGGCAACTACGTGCTGCCGGAGAAGATCTTCGGCTACCTGTTGGCCACCAGCGGTGCCGTGGCGCTGTTCGTCTACCTCTCGATCGCGGCGAGCCAGCTGGTCTTGGGCAAGCGCATGCGGTCGGCGGGGGAGCGGGCGCCGGTGCGGATGTGGCTGTTCCCGTTCCTCACCGTCGCCACCATCGTCGGCATCGTGGCCATCTTGGTGCTGATGGCCTTCGACCCGGACCAGCAGCAGGCCATCCTGGCCTCGGCGATCTCGGCCGTGGTGATCGTGGTCGCCGGCCTCGTGGTGCAACGGCGGCACGCCGGCGCCGCGCGTCAGTCCTCCAGCGCCCGGTAGGTCGAGCGCACGAACTTCGGCTGCGCCGCTTGCAGTTTCAGCAGCGACGTGTTGCCGGCCACCGCCGCGCCCGCACCGTCGGCGCTCAGATCCGGCAGGTTCTGGATCAGGTAGAGCATGATCCGGTTGGCCTCCGGGTCCGCCTGCCACCACGTGCCGTAGGCGCCCGGCCAGCTGAACGTGCCCAGCCCGCCCGGCCCGTAGAGCTGCCGCGACTGCTCGGCGTCGGTCACCACCGACAGGTTCAACCCGAAACCCCGGCCCCGCCAGAACGGCATGCCGAGAAACGGGACGCGTTTCTGCTCGTCGGTGAGGCGGTTGGTGCGCATCGCCGCCACCGACGCCGACGACAGCACGCGGACCCCGTCGACGGCTCCGCCGGACAGCAGCATGCGCGCGAAGGTCAGGTAGTCGTCGGCCGTCGACCAGAGTCCCGCCCCGCCCGCACAGAACGGGGGATCGACGATGTGGGGAGGACCCATCGCGTCGTCGCGCAGCACCAAACCCGACGCCGTCTCCTGGACCTGGTACATCGTCGCGGCGCGGCGGCGACCGTCCAGCGTCACCGAGAACCCCGTGTCGGACATGCCCAGCGGACCGGTGATCCGCTCGACGAGCACCTCCGAGAGCGGCTTGCCCTCGATCCGCGACAGCGCGATGCCCAGCACGTCGGTCGAGTGGCCGTACGTCATGCGCTCACCGGGCTGGTGCGCCAGGGGCAGCGCGGCGAGGTCGGCCAGCCAGCGATCCTGGTTCTGCCGGAACATCAGCTTGCCGTAGGCCTTGTTCAACGGGGCGCCGACGGAGAACGCGTACGCCAGACCGCTGCGGTGCGTCATCAAGTCGTCGAAGGTGATCGGCCGGCGCAGCGGCACGGTGCGGTCCAACGGGCCCGCCGGGTCGGCCAGCACGCGCAGCCCGTCCAGCTCCGGCAGCCACGGGCCCACGGGATCGGAGAGTGTGAGCTTGCCCTCGTCGACGAGGGCCATCGCGGCCGCCACCGTCACCGGCTTGCTCATCGACGCGATGCGGAACACCGTGTCGCGATGCATCGGGAGCCCGGCCGCCACGTCCCGGTGACCGAGTTCGTTGACCTGCAGGATCTTCCCGTCCTGCCAGACGAGCGTGACGGCACCGGCGAGCACGCCGGCGTCGATCACCTCCTTGATCGAGGCCTGGTTGTCGTCGAGCTTCACCCGGTCGAGGGTAGTCAGGCGCCGTCGGGTCGCCGCGCGCGGCGGTGATAGAGTTCGGCGCAGTTCGACGTCCTTTAACGATCCGTCCAGAGAGGCGGAGAAGGAGGTCCGGGTTCCACCGTGCCCACCACACCTGCCGGCGCCGCCGACGCGGGCTCCGATCGGGAGCTGCTGTCCGCCGCCGACGTGCACCGCACCATCTCGCGCATCGCGCATCAGATCATCGAGAAGACCGCCCTGGGCGGCGTCGACGCCCCGCGGGTGGTTTTGCTGGGCATCCCGACCAGGGGCGTCACCCTGGCCGCGCGGCTCGCGCACCAGATCACCGAGTTCTCCGGCGTGGCCGTCGGACACGGCGCGCTCGACGTCACGCTCTACCGCGACGACCTGATGAGCAAGCCGCCGCGGGCGCTGGCCGCGACCACGATCCCCGAGGGCGGGGTGGACGACGCCATCGTGGTGCTCGTCGACGACGTGCTGTACTCCGGCCGCACCGTACGCGCGGCCCTGGACGCCCTGCGCGACGTCGGCAGGCCACGGGCGGTGCAGCTGGCGGCGTTCGTCGACCGCGGACACCGCGAGCTGCCCATCCGCGCGGACTACGTCGGCAAGAACGTGCCGACGTCGCGCAGCGAGAACGTGTCGGTGCGGCTGGCCGAGCTCGACGGCGAGGACGTCGTGCGGATCGCCGGGACCGGGGGACCGGCGCGATGAGAGGCGGACACGCGATGAGTGGAGGGTTTCCCGGGTGAGTCGACATCTGCTGTCTGCCGCCGACCTGACGCGCGACGAGGCGACGGCGATCCTCGACGACGCCGATCGGTTCCGCGAGGCGCTGCTGGGGCGCGAGGTCAAGAAGCTCCCGACGCTGCGTGGGCGCACCATCATCACGATGTTCTACGAGAACTCGACGCGCACCAGGGTGTCCTTCGAGGTCGCAGGCAAGTGGATGAGCGCCGACGTCATCAACGTCAGCTCGTCGGGATCGTCGGTCGCCAAGGGCGAGTCGCTGCGCGACACCGCGCTGACGTTGCGCGCGGCGGGTGCCGATGCGCTGATCATCCGGCATCCCGCGTCGGGCGCCGCCCAGCAGCTGGCGGAGTGGACGGCCGAACCCCACACCTCGGGGGAGCCGGGCGGCCCGTGCGTCGTCAACGCCGGTGACGGCATGCACGAGCACCCCACGCAGGCACTGCTCGACGCGCTGACCATCCGGCAGCGGCTGGGGTCCGTCGAGGGCAGGCGCGTGGTGATCGTCGGCGACGTGCTGCACAGCCGGGTGGCGCGGTCGAACGTGCTGCTGCTGCACACCCTCGGCGCCGAGGTGGTGCTGGTGGCGCCGCCGACGCTGCTGCCCACCGGCGTCGCCGGCTGGCCCGTGACGGTCTCGCACGACCTGGACGCCGAGTTGCCCGGCGCCGACGCCGTGCTGATGCTGCGGGTGCAGGCCGAACGCATGAACGGTGGGTTCTTCCCGTCGACGCGTGAGTACTCGGTGCGCTACGGGTTGTCGGATCGCCGCCTCGCCGAGCTGCCCGACGGCGCGGTGGTGCTGCACCCGGGCCCGATGCTGCGGGGCATGGAGATCGCGTCGGCAGTCGCCGATTCGTCGAGTTCGGCAGTGTTGCAACAGGTTTCCAACGGAGTTCACGTGAGGATGGCGGTGCTGTTTCACTTGTTGGTCGGCGCGGACCAGGAGGTCAACGCGTGAGCGTGCTGCTGCGCGGTGTGCGCCCCTACGGCGAGGGTGATCCCGTCGACGTCCTGGTGGCCGACGGCCAGATCGCCGAGATCGGCCAGGACCTGCGCGCCGACGCCGAGGTCGTCGAGGCGCACGGCCACGTGCTGCTGCCGGGCTTCGTCGACCTGCACACCCACCTGCGCGAACCGGGCCGCGAGTACGCCGAGGACATCGAAACCGGTTCCGCCGCCGCCGCACTGGGCGGCTACACCGCGGTGTTCGCGATGGCCAACACCGACCCCGTCGCCGACGGCGTCGTCGTCACCGACCACGTATGGCATCGCGGGCAGCAGGTCGGGCTCGTCGACGTGCACCCCGTGGGCGCCATCACCGTCGGCCTGGCGGGCAAGCAGCTCACCGAGATGGGCCTGATGGCCGCCGGGGCCGGCCGCGTGCGGATGTTCTCCGACGACGGCGTGTGCGTCGAGGATCCGCTGGTGATGCGCCGTGCACTGGAGTACGCCACCGGGCTGGGCGTGCTGATCGCCCAGCACGCCGAGGAGCCGCGCCTCACCGTCGGTGCCGTCGCGCACGAGGGTCCCACCGCCGCGCGACTGGGCCTGGCGGGGTGGCCGCGGGCGGCCGAGGAGTCCATCGTCGCGCGCGACGCGCTGCTGGCCCGCGACGCCGGCGCCCGGGTGCACATCTGTCACGCCTCCACCGCGGGCACCGTCGAGCTGGTGCGCTGGGCCAAGGAACAGGGCATCGCGATCACCGCCGAGGTGACCCCGCACCACCTGCTGCTCGACGACACCCGGCTGTCGGGCTACGACGGCCGCAACCGCGTGAACCCGCCGCTGCGCGAGGCCACCGACGCCGAGGCGCTGCGCCAAGCGCTCGCCGACGGCGTGATCGATTGCGTGGCAACCGATCATGCGCCGCACGCCGAGCACGAGAAGATGTGCGAGTTCGCCACCGCGCGGCCGGGGATGCTGGGTCTGCAGACCGCGCTGTCGGTGGTGGTCCAGACCATGGTGGCCCCGGGTGCGATGACGTGGCGTGACGTCGCCCGCGTGATGAGCGAGGCGCCCGCGACCATCGTGGGCCTGCCCGACCAGGGCCGCCCCATCGAGGTGGGCGAGCCCGCCAACCTCACCGTGGTTGATCCGGACGCCACGTGGACCGTGAGCGGACCCGACCTCGCGAGCCGTTCGGACAACACCCCGTTCGAGGAGATGACGCTGCCGGCCACGGTGACGCTGACGATGCTGCGGGGCACGGTGACGGCGCGCGACGGCAAGGTGGCGACGCGGGATGGAGACCGCGCGTGAACACCGGGACGCTGATCGGATCGCTGGTGATGGCGGCGGTGGTCGCGGTGCTCATCGCGTTCCTGATCCGCCAGATGATGCGGGGATGGCTGCACCGCGCGCAGCGGCAGGCCGACCTCGTCGGCACCCTGCCCCCGCTGCCGGACACCGTGGGCCCGACGCTGATCGGCGCCACCCGCGGGCTCTACGTCGGCAGCACGATGGCCCCCAGCTGGCAGGACCGGATCGCGGTCGGTGATCTGGGGTTCCGCAGCAAGGCGGTGCTGACCCGGTACCCAGAGGGCATCATGATGCAGCGCACCGGCGCCCGGCCGCTGTGGATCCCCGACGAGTGCATCACCGCCATCCGCACCGAGCGGGGCATCGCGGGCAAGGCGCTGACGCACGACGGCATCCTGGCGATCCGCTGGACGCTGCCGTCGGGCACCGAGATCGACACCGGGTTCCGCAGCGACGACCGTCGTGAATTGGCCAAGTGGGTACAGGAGGACGCCGCGTGAGGTGGCAGTGGCATCCAGAGCGAACGTGGCAGTGGCATCCAAAGCGAGAAGCGGAGCGGGATCGCGCATGATGAAGGAACGCGCAGTGCTGGTGACCGATGACGGCCGGGTGTTCACCGGCACGGCCTTCGGCGCCGTGGGACAGACGCTGGGTGAGGCGGTGTTCTCCACCGGCATGTCCGGGTATCAGGAGACGTTGACCGACCCGAGCTATCACGGGCAGATCGTGGTGGCCACGGCCCCGCAGATCGGCAACACGGGTTGGAACGACGAGGACGGGGAGAGCCGCTCGGACAAGATCTGGGTCGCCGGTTATGCCGTCCGCGATCCCTCGCCGCGGGCGTCGAACTGGCGCGCCACCGGCAGCCTCGAGGACGAGTTGGTCCGGCAGGGCATCGTCGGGATCGCCGGCATCGACACCCGCGCGCTGGTGCGCCACCTGCGCACCGCGGGGTCGATGAAGGCCGGGGTGTTCAGCGGTACGGCCGCCGACGCGCCCGTCGAGGAGTTGGTGGGCCGGGTGCGCAACCAGCCGTCGATGCTGGGCGCCGACCTGGCCGGTGAGGTCAGTACCGACGCCGGGTACGTCGTGGAGGCCGACGGGGAACGTCGCTTCACCATCGCGGCACTGGATCTCGGCATCAAGACCAACACGCCGCGCAACTTCGCCCAGCGGGGCATCCGCAGCCACGTGCTGCCGTCGAGCGCCACGTTCGAGCAGATCGCCGAGATCCACCCCGACGGCGTGTTCCTGTCCAACGGCCCCGGTGACCCGGCCACCGCCGACCACATGGTCGGCGTCACGCGACAGGTGCTGGAGGCCGGGATCCCGCTGTTCGGCATCTGCTTCGGCAACCAGATCCTGGGCCGTGCGCTCGGCCGCTCGACCTACAAGATGGTCTTCGGGCATCGCGGCATCAACATCCCGGTGATCGACCACCGCACGGGTCGCGTCGCCATCACCGCGCAGAACCACGGTTTCGCGCTGCAGGGCGAGGCGGGCGAGGAGTTCGACACGCCCTTCGGCCGGGCGCTCGTCAGCCACACCTGCGCCAACGACGGCACCGTGGAGGGCATCACGCTGGCCAACGGTCGCGCCTTCTCGGTGCAGTACCACCCGGAGGCCGCCGCCGGTCCCCACGATGCGAACCATCTGTTCGACCAGTTCGCCGACCTGATGGGAGAGGGCAAGTAATGCCGCGTCGCTCAGACCTCAAGCACGTGCTGGTGATCGGCTCCGGCCCGATCGTCATCGGCCAGGCCTGCGAATTCGACTACTCCGGTACCCAGGCCTGCCGCGTGTTGCGCGCCGAGGGCCTCGAGGTGAGCCTGGTGAACTCGAACCCGGCCACGATCATGACCGACCCCGAGTACGCGGACCACACCTACGTGGAGCCCATCACGCCGGCGTTCGTGGAGAAGGTGCTGGCGCAGCAGGCCGAGCGCGGCAACAAGATCGACGCGCTGCTCGCCACGCTGGGTGGGCAGACGGCGCTCAACACCGCGGTGGCGCTGCACGAGCAGGGCATCCTGGAGAAGTACGGCGTCGAGATGATCGGTGCGGACTTCGACGCCATTCAGCGCGGCGAGGACCGGCAGCGGTTCAAGGACATCGTGGCCAAGGTGGGGGGCGAATCCGCCCGCTCGCGTGTGTGTTTCACGATGGACGAAGTGCGCGAGACCGTCGCCGACCTGGGCCTGCCGGTGGTGGTGCGCCCGTCGTTCACGATGGGTGGCCTGGGCTCGGGCATGGCCTACTCGACCGAGGACATCGAGCGCATCGCCGGCGACGGGCTCGCCGCGTCGCCGAGCGCCAACGTACTCATCGAGGAATCCATCTTCGGGTGGAAGGAGTACGAACTCGAGTTGATGCGCGATCATCGCGACAACGTGGTGGTGGTCTGCTCGATCGAGAACTTCGACCCGATGGGCGTGCACACCGGCGACTCGGTGACCGTGGCGCCCGCCATGACCCTCACCGACCGCGAGTACCAGACGATGCGCGACCTGGGCATCGCGATCCTGCGCGAGGTCGGCGTCGACACCGGCGGCTGCAACATCCAGTTCGCGGTGAACCCGCAGGACGGCAGGCTCATCGTCATCGAGATGAACCCGCGCGTCTCGCGCTCGAGCGCGCTGGCCTCGAAGGCGACCGGTTTCCCGATCGCCAAGATCGCGGCCAAGCTCGCCATCGGGTACACGCTCGACGAGATCGTCAACGACATCACCAAGGAGACCCCGGCCTGTTTCGAGCCGACGCTCGACTACGTGGTGGTGAAGGCGCCGCGGTTCGCGTTCGAGAAGTTCCCGGGCGCCGACCCGACGCTGACCACCACGATGAAGTCGGTCGGCGAGGCCATGTCGCTGGGCCGCAACTTCGTCGAGGCCCTGGGCAAGGTGATGCGCTCGCTGGAGACCGGCCGCGCCGGTTTCTGGACCGGGCCCGACCCCGACCTCGCGGTCGACGACGTGCTGGCCCGGCTGCGCACCCCCGTCGACGGCAGGCTCTACGACATCGAGCTGGCGTTGCGCCTCGGCGCGACCGTCGAGCAGGTGGCCGAGGCCTCCGGCGTCGACCCGTGGTTCGTCGACCAGATCGCGGGCCTGGTGACGTTGGGTGCCGAACTGTGGGAGGCGCCGGTCCTGGACGCCGACCTGCTGCGCCGCGCCAAGCACAGCGGGCTGTCGGACCGCCAGATCGCCGCGCTGCGCGACGAACTCGCCGGCGAGGCGGGCGTGCGGGCGCTGCGCCAGCGGTTGGGCATCCACCCGGTGTACAAGACCGTCGACACCTGTGCGGCCGAGTTCGAGGCCCGCACGCCGTACCACTACAGCACCTACGAGCTGGATCCCGCCGCCGAGACCGAGGTCGCCCCGCAGACCGAGAAGCCCAAGGTGCTCATCCTGGGTTCGGGACCCAACCGCATCGGCCAGGGCATCGAGTTCGACTACAGCTGCGTGCACGCCGCGACGACGCTGAGCGCCGCCGGCTTCGAGACCGTGATGGTGAACTGCAACCCCGAGACGGTGTCGACCGACTACGACACCGCCGACCGGCTGTACTTCGAGCCGTTGACGTTCGAGGACGTGCTCGAGGTGTTCCACGCCGAACAGCTCTCGGGCGCAGGCGGCCCCGGCGTCGTCGGTGTCATCGTCCAGTTGGGCGGGCAGACCCCGCTGGGGTTGGCCGAACGGCTCGAGGCCGCCGGCGTCCCCATCGTCGGCACCCCGCCGAAGGCCATCGACCTGGCCGAGGACCGCGGCGCGTTCGGCGAGGTGCTCACCAACGCCGGGTTGCCCGCACCCAAGTTCGGGACGGCGACGAGCTTCGAGCAGGCCCGCAAGATCGCCGCCGACATCGGCTATCCTGTGCTGGTCCGGCCGTCCTACGTGCTCGGCGGGCGCGGCATGGAGATCGTCTACGACGAGCAGACCCTGGAGGGGTACATCCGCAGGGCCACGGAGCTGTCGCCCGAGCACCCCGTGCTCGTCGACCGGTTCCTGGAGGACGCCATCGAGATCGACGTCGATGCGCTGTGCGACGGCACCGAGGTCTACATCGGCGGCGTCATGGAACACATCGAGGAGGCCGGGATCCACTCCGGTGACTCGGCGTGCGCGCTGCCGCCGGTGACGTTGGGCCGCCAGGACATCGAGTCGGTGCGGCGCGCCACCGAGGCCATCGCGTTCGGCGTCGGCGTCGTCGGCCTGCTCAACGTGCAGTACGCCCTCAAGGACGACGTGCTCTACGTGCTGGAGGCCAATCCGCGCGCCAGCCGCACGGTGCCGTTCGTCTCGAAGGCGACGGCGGTGCCGCTGGCGAAGGCGTGCGCGCGGGTCATGTTGGGCGCCACCATCGCCGAACTGCGCGCCGAGGGCGTGCTGGCGCCGTCGGGCGACGGGGCCAGCGTCGCGGCGGGCGCGCCGATCGCGGTGAAGGAGGCCGTGCTGCCGTTCAACCGGTTCCGCAAGGCCGACGGCTCGCAGGTCGATTCGCTGCTGGGCCCGGAGATGAAGTCCACCGGTGAGGTGATGGGCATCGACCGCGACTTCGGGACGGCGTTCGCCAAGAGCCAGACCGCCGCCTACGGTTCGCTGCCGGCCAGCGGGACGGTGTTCGTCTCGGTGGCCAACCGCGACAAGCGCTCGCTGGTGTTCCCCGTCAAGCGGCTCGCCGACCTCGGGTTCCGCGTGCTGGCCACCGAGGGGACGGCGGAGATGCTGCGCCGCAACGGCATTCCGTGTGACGTGGTGCGTAAGCAGCACGAGGAGCCCAGCGGGGACCAGCCGTTGCCGTCGGCGGTGGACGTGATCCGCGGCGGTCAGGTGGACATGGTGATCAACACCCCCTACGGCAACTCCGGCCCCCGCGTCGACGGCTACGAGATCCGGTCGGCGGCCGTGGCCATGAACATCCCGTGCGTCACCACCGTGCAGGGTGCGTCGGCCGCGGTGCAGGGCATCGAGGCGGGCATTCGCGGCGACATCGGCGTGCGCTCGCTGCAGGAACTGCACGCGGCGATGGACGGGCGCTGAGGGTGCCCCCGTTCGGGGAGCGGTTGCGCGCCGCGACCACGGATCGGGGCCCGCTGTGCCTGGGCATCGACCCGCACCCCGAACTGTTGACGGCGTGGGGTCTGCCGGGCGACGCGCACGGGCTGCGGGCGTTCACCGAGACGTGCGTGGAGGCCTTCGCGGGCTTCGCGATCGTCAAGCCGCAGGTCGCGTTCTTCGAGGCGTACGGCGCCGCGGGCTACGCCGTGCTCGAGGACGCCATCGCGGCGCTGGGGGCCGCCGGGGTGCTGGTGCTGGCCGACGCCAAGCGCGGCGACATCGGCACCACCATGGCCGCCTACGCGGCGGCGTGGGCGGGGTCCTCGCCGCTGGCGTGCGACGCGGTGACGGCGTCGCCCTATCTGGGGTTCGGGTCGCTGCGGCCCCTGCTCGACGTCGCGGCCGCGCATGGCCGTGGCGTCTTCGTCCTGGCGGCCACGTCCAATCCGGAGGGGGCGACGGTGCAGCGCGCCGTCGTCGGCTCCGGAGCCGACGGGGTGTCGGTGGCCCAGTCCATCGTCGACCAGGTCGCCAGGGAGAACGCCAGGGAGAACGCCGGGGGGAACGCCGGGGCGGCGGACGCGACCGGCTCGGTGGGGGTGGTCGTCGGGGCCACCCTGGCCGAGGTGCCCGATCTGAGCCGTCTCGGCGGGCCCGTGCTGGTGCCCGGCGTGGGTGCCCAGGGCGGTAGGCCGGACACGCTGGCGGGACTCGGCGGGGCCGCGCCGGGCACGCTGCTGCCCGCGGTGTCCCGTGAGGTGCTGCGCGCGGGCCCGGACGTCGGCGCGCTGCGCGACGCCGGCCGGCGGATGCGCGACGCCGTCGCCCACCTGGCCTGACCACCTGGCCTGACCACCGGGCCTGACCACCCGCCCGACCCTGCGGTGGGTCACCGGCACGGTGACCCACCGGGCCACATCACAGCGGGATCCACATCCCCAGGAACCAGAAGCCCCATCCGTTGCCGTCACCGGCGCGCATCGGCGTCACCTGCTGGCCGTTCCAGTTGAACGGCTGGTGATCCTGCCTGCCCGCGTCGATGCCGCGGTTCTGCCAGCCTGCGGGGTCACCGGGGTTGCCGCCGCCATGGTCGCCGGGGTGGTCGCCGGGGTGGTCGCCGGGGGCGCCGCCGTGATCGCCCGGGCCGCTGACGCACGCGGGGGCGCCCGGGGCGTTGCACGGCGGCCCGGGATCGGCGGCCGCCGTCCCGGCGCCGCACAGGGCGGCCAGCCCGATCGCCGCGGCCGTCATCGTCGTGCCCAGCGCTGTCGTGATTCTCACCGTGATCTCTCCACTTTCTGATCTCTGCACTCTGGCCGCGTGCGGCGCGAGTTCGCCGCACGCACCAGACGCTAGGAAGCGGCTCTAGGTGCGCTCTGTGGTCCACGTGGGTGGCCGCTATGCGTCCCATCACGAACCGGTCACGGCATCGAGGCGGCGTCTCCGCGAGGGCGGCGTGCGGCCGGCGACGCTCGTCACCGGCCGCACGCGCGGTGTCGGGTCTCGGGGTGCGGCGCAGTCCAGCTTGGGCGGCGCCACTGTGAGGGTGCTGGAGCGGCGGTGGGAAGCAGCGTTCGGTGACGGATGGGACGCGCGAGACGACGCCGGGGTGGCCGAGCACCGCGTTCGGGTCGGTCGGAGGTGGGTCGCACGCGTCGCACGGTCCCCTCCGACACGCCCGACACGCCGTGACCTGCGAAAATTTCTCCGCACCGCGGGCAGCGACGCCAGGCGTGGGGGTCCGTGACGCGTCCGGGGCGCGGCGCCGACCATCCGCCGGCTGGGAAAACCGCTGGTGAGCCGCCCGATCGGTGGTGACGATGCGGGTCCGGGGCGGGCGCGCGCACCGACCGCCGCAGTTCGCTGATGCATTACACGCTGGGAAAACGGCACTCATCGGCGGGGGTGGGGTTAGCTTTCGTCAGCCTGCGTGGGTACGGTCGTCGTCGCTGGCTGGTTCAACGACCAGTCAAGACACAGAAGATGACGGCGAGAGACGGAGGAACCCCGTGGCCCTTCCCCAGTTGACCGACGAACAGCGCGCGGCAGCGTTGGAGAAGGCTGCTGCCGCACGTCGAGCCCGAGCCGAACTCAAGGACCGGCTCAAGCGCGGCGGCACCAACCTCAAGCAGGTTCTCAAGGACGCCGAGACCGATGAGGTCTTGGGCAAGATGAAGGTCTCCGCTCTGCTGGAGGCACTGCCCAAGGTCGGCAAGGTCAAGGCGCAGGAGATCATGACCGAACTCGAGATCGCCCCGACCCGCCGCCTGCGCGGGCTCGGCGATCGGCAGCGCAAGGCGCTGCTGGAGAAGTTCGACTTCACCGCTGAGTGAACGACCGGCCGTGGGGCCGGACGGCGATCGGCGCCCCCGTGACGCGCAGCCAGGCTGCGGTGAGCGCGGCGTCGAGATGACCAACGTGGTCGTGCTGTCCGGTCCCTCAGCCGTCGGGAAGTCGACGGTCGTGCGCTGTCTGCGCGAACGCATTCCCGACCTGATGTTCAGCGTGTCCGCCACGACGCGGGCACCCCGCCCCGGGGAAGTCGACGGGGTGGATTACGCATTCGTCAGCCCGAGTCGATTCCAGCAACTGATCGACGACGGCGAACTGCTCGAGTGGGCCGAGATCCACGGTGGTCTGCACCGCTCGGGCACGCCCGCCGGACCGGTCCGCGAGGCCGTTCGGGCCGGCAGACCGGTCCTCATCGAGGTGGATCTGGCCGGAGCCCGCGCCGTCAAGGCCGCGATGCCCGAGGCCATCTCGGTCTTCCTCGCCCCGCCCAGCTGGGCGGCGCTGGAGGCCCGGCTCACCGGCCGCGGCACCGAGGACCCCGACGTTCAGGCGCGTCGGCTCCGCACCGCCCGCGAGGAACTGGCGGTTCAGGACTCGTTCGACGTCGTGGTCGTGAACGAGGAATTGGAGTCGGCCTGCGCCGAATTGCTATCCTTGCTGGTGGGCCACCGACCGTCGGGCGCTTGAGCACCCCGCGACTGGCCGCCGCGCCAGCCCATCACGCCATGTCAACAGCTACTTGGCTCCACCGCCAAACGCAGGAGAATTCTTCGTGAGCACCCCTGTCGAGAGCACCGACTCCGACGCCGCCATCGCCTACGACACGCCGCTGGGCATCACCAATCCGCCCATCGACGAGCTGCTGAGCCGTGCGTCGAGCAAGTACGCCCTGGTGATCTACGCGGCCAAGCGCGCCCGTCAGATCAACGACTACTACAACCAGTTGGGCGACGGCATCCTGGAGTACGTCGGCCCTCTGGTCGAACCTGGTCTGCAGGAGAAGCCGCTCTCGATCGCGATGCGCGAGATCCACACCGACCTGCTCGAGCACGCCGAGGGCGAGTAGCGGCCCGGAGGGGGCGGGCGAAGGTGAGCGACCGCAAGCGAGTCATCGTCGGTGTCGCCGGCGGCATCGCCGCGTACAAGGCCTGCACGGTCGTGCGTCAGCTGTCCGAGGCGGGCCATTCGGTACGGGTGGTACCCACCGAGGCCGCGTTGAAGTTCGTCGGCGCCGCCACGTTCGAGGCGCTTTCGGGGCACCCGGTTCGGACGGGCGTCTTCGAGAGCGTCGACGAGGTGCTGCACGTCCGCATCGGGCAGGAGGCCGATCTGGTCGTCGTCGCCCCCGCGACGGCGGACCTGCTGGCCCGCGCCGCGAGCGGACGCGCCGATGATCTGCTCACCGCGACCCTGCTCACCGCGCGCTGCCCCGTGCTGTTCGCGCCCGCCATGCACACCGAGATGTGGCTGCACCCGGCGACCGTCGCGAACGTCGAGACGCTGCGCAGCCGCGGTGCCGTGGTCCTCGAGCCCGCGCGCGGCCGGCTCACCGGCGCCGACAGCGGCGCCGGCCGGCTGCCCGAGGCCGAGGAGATCAGCACCTTCGCGGAGCTGCTGCTGGAACGCGGGGACGCGCTTCCGCACGACCTGGCAGGCGTCAAGATGCTCGTCAGCGCCGGCGGTACCCGGGAGCCGCTCGATCCGGTGCGGTTCATCGGCAACCGCAGCTCCGGCAAGCAGGGCTATGCCGTGGCGCGGGTGGCCGCCCAGCGCGGCGCCGAGGTCACGCTGGTGTCGGGGCACACCGCCGGGCTCATCCCGCCGGCCGGCGTCGAGTTGGTCCACGTCAGCTCGGCCGGCCAACTCAAGGACGCGGTGTCCAAGCACGCGCCGGAGGCGCACGTGTTGGTGATGGCCGCCGCCGTCGCCGACTTCCGTCCGACCGAGGTCGCGACGAGCAAGATCAAGAAGACGCCGGGCCGCACCGACGCGCCGGTCATCGAACTGACCCGCACCGACGACGTGCTGGCCAGCGCCGTCACGGCCCGCGCCGACGGCCTGCTGCCCAACATGCGGGCCATCGTCGGGTTCGCCGCCGAGACCGGCGACGCCAACGGCGACGTCCTGTTCCACGCCCGTGCCAAGCTCGCCCGCAAGGGGTGCGACCTGCTGGTCGTCAACGCCGTCGGCGAGGGCCGGGCCTTCGAGGTGGACAACAACGACGGCTGGCTGCTCTCGGCCGACGGCAACGAGGTCGCGCTGGAGCACGGCTCGAAGACGTTGATGGCAAGCCGTATCGTGGACGCGATCGGAGCGTTCCTTCGACACCGTGGCGAGTGACCCGACAACCCAACTCAACTGCGCGTAAGGGTTGCGCGCGACGCGGTGGCACGCTTGGCTGCTACCGGGCGACGATATGATTCGCAAGACTAAGCATTGGAAAGGGATTACACCGTGAGCAAAGCCCGGCTGTTTACCAGCGAGTCGGTGACCGAGGGGCACCCCGACAAGATCTGCGACGCCATCAGCGACTCCGTGCTCGACGCTCTGCTCGCACAGGATCCGAAGTCGCGCGTCGCCGTCGAGACGCTGGTCACCACCGGCCAGGTACACGTGGTGGGCGAGGTGACGACGAGCGCCAAGGAGGCCTTCGCCGACATCACCAACACCGTGCGCGAGCGCATCCTGGACATCGGCTACGACTCGTCGGACAAGGGCTTCGACGGCGCCACCGCCGGTGTGAACATCGGCATCGGCGCACAGTCGCCCGACATCGCCCAAGGTGTCGACACCGCGCACGAGACGCGCGTCGAGGGCGCCGCGGACCCGCTGGACCTGCAGGGCGCAGGCGACCAGGGGCTGATGTTCGGCTACGCCATCCGCGACACCCCCGAGTTCATGCCGCTGCCCATCGCCCTGGCCCACCGGCTCTCGCGCCGGCTGACCGAGGTGCGCAAGAGCGGCGTGCTCGACTACCTGCGGCCCGACGGCAAGACCCAGGTGACCGTGCAGTACGACGGGTTCACCCCGGTCCGCCTCGACACCGTGGTGCTCTCCACCCAGCACGCCGACGGCATCGACCTGGACGCGACCCTGGCCCCCGACATCCGGGAGAAGGTCGTCAACACGGTCCTGGCCGACCTGAACCACGACACCCTGGACACGTCGGACTTCCGGCTGCTGGTGAACCCCACCGGCAAGTTCGTGCTGGGCGGCCCGATGGGCGACGCCGGCCTCACCGGCCGCAAGATCATCGTCGACACCTACGGCGGCTGGGCCCGCCACGGTGGCGGCGCGTTCTCCGGCAAGGACCCGTCGAAGGTCGACCGCTCGGCGGCGTACGCCATGCGCTGGGTCGCCAAGAACGTCGTCGCGGCGGGCCTGGCCGAGCGCGTCGAGGTGCAGGTCGCCTACGCCATCGGCAAGGCGGCCCCGGTGGGCCTGTTCGTCGAGACGTTCGGCACCGAGACCGTCGATCCGGCTCGCATCGAGAAGGCCATCACGTCGGTGTTCGACCTGCGCCCCGGCGCCATCGTGCGCGATCTCGACCTGCTGCGCCCGATCTACGCGCAGACGGCCGCCTACGGCCACTTCGGCCGTACCGACGTCGACCTCCCGTGGGAGCGTCTCGACAAGGTCGAGGACCTCAAGGCCAGCGTCTAACCCCGCGAGCAGACACGAAGTGCCCGGACACGCCGAGTGTCCGGGCACATTCGTGTCTGCTCGGCAAGGATGGGGGCATGGAGCACGTCACCTTCGTCCCGACCGTCGACCAACTGAACTACACCTTCGGCGGCGCCGCGCCGGTGCTGCGCATCCGGCCGCGCACGGTGCTCGAGCTGTGGACCGAGGACGCCTATGGCGGCCGGATCACCAGCCGTGACGACGTCGCCAGCACCGCGCTGGACACCGAGGACCTCAACCCGCAGACGGGCCCGTTCTACGTCGAGGGCGCCCAGCCGGGTGACACGCTGGCGGTGCACCTCGTCGACCTGACGCCCGCGCGGACGTGGGGCGCCTCGACGCTCATCCCGTTCTTCGGGGGCCTGACGAGCATCCCGGTGAGTCCCACGCTGCAGGATCCGCTGCCCGAACGCACGTACCTCTACGACTACGACGCCGGTAGCCATACCGTCGGATTCCAGGCGCACGCCAGCGATTTCGCGGTCCGGCTGCCCGCGAACCCGATGCTGGGCACCGTCGGCGTCGCGCCCGCCCGCCGGGAGGTGCGCACGTCGCTGGTGCCCGACTACTTCGGCGGCAACATGGACACCCCCGAGATGACGGCGGGCGCCACCGCGTACCTGCGGGTCAACGTCGACGGCGCGTTGTTCTCCCTGGGCGACGGCCACTACCGCCAGGGCGAGGGGGAGTCGTGCGGCACCGCGGTCGAGGGCGCCATGCACGTCACGGCCATCGTCGACCTGATCAAGGGCGGCGGCCCGGCGTGGCCCCGACTGGAGACCGACACGCACCTGGTGACCATCGGATCGGGCCGTCCCCTCGAGGAGGCCTGGCGCGCAGGCCAGGTAGAGATGATCACCTGGCTCGGGGAACTCTACGGTCTCGACCGACTCGACGCCTATCAGCTGCTGACCCAGATCTCACAGGTTCCGATCGCGAACGTCGTCGACACCAACTACAGTGCGGTCACCAAGATCGACAAGCGCCTGCTGCCGCCGGCAGCGGCGTACGGTGCGGTGCACGACGAACTGCGTTCCGCAGCAAGGTCATTGGGCGCCATCTCCTACTGAAGCGAAGGGCTGACATGGATCTGGGGCTGTCGGGCAAGCGATTCCTGGTCACCGGAGGCACGCGCGGGATCGGCCGCGCCGTCGTGGCCGGCCTGCTGGCCGAGGGGGCGGCGGTGGCGTTCTGCGCCCGCACGCCAGACGCCGTCGCGGCCGCCCGCGACGACCTGGCCGCCGACGGCGCCACCGTGCTCGGCGCGGCGGTCGACGTGGGTGACCGTGCAGCCCTTGCCGATTGGGTGAATGCCAGCGCCGACGCCCTCGGCGGCATCGACGGCGTGGTGGCCAACGTCAGTGCGCTGGCCATCCCCGACACCCCGGAGAGCTGGCGGTCCAGCTTCGACGTCGACCTGATGGGCACGGTGACGCTGGTCGAGACGGCGCTGCCGCATCTGGTGGCCAGCGGCGCGGGATCCATCGTGACCATCTCCAGCGTGTCCGGCCGCGAGATCGACTTCGCCGCAGGCCCGTACGGCACCATGAAGGCCGCCATCATCCACTACACGCAGGGCGTCGCGTTCAACCAGGCCGCCACCGGCGTCCGCGCCAACTCGGTCAGCCCGGGCAACACCTACTTTCCCGGCGGCGTGTGGCCGACCATCGAACGCGACGATCCCGAGTTGTTCGCCAAGGCGCTCGCCCTCAACCCCACCGGCCGGATGGCCACCGCCGAGGAAGTGGCCAACGCGGTGGTCTTCCTGTCCAGCCCGGCCGCAGGCTTCATCACCGGCACCAACCTGCTCGTCGACGGCGCGTTGACCCGCGGCGTGCAGTTCTAGCCGAAGGAGTAGTCCGTGAGCGGGAACCGGCGGCTGCGCAGGTAGGTCTGCACCGTGGTGCCGGGTCGCAGCGGCACGTCGCCGTTGCGGTCGAAGTAGTAGCTGTTGGCCCGGGTGCAGCTGTCCTGCCAGAAGACCTGGCGATGCCGCTTGCCGAGCATCTCGGCGAAGAACCGGTCGTTGGCCTCCTGGGACACCTCGACCCGCGTCGCCGACGTCTCCCGAGCGCGCTGCAGGCACCGCACGATGTGCCGGGTCTGGGCCTCGATCAGCGCGAAGTAGGACGAGCCGACGTAACCGTAGGGACCCATCACGTTGAAGAAGTTGGGGAAGTTCGGCACGCTCACGCCCTCGTAGGCCTGCATCCGGTGCGTTTCCCAGAAGTCGGCGAGCGCCACGCCGCCGCGGCCGACCACGTCGAACGTCACGGCGTCGGTGTCGAGCACCTTGAAACCGGTCGCCAGGATCAGCACGTCGACGTCGTGCGCGACGCCGTCGACCGTCGTGACACCGCCGGCGGTGATGCGTTCGATGGGTTCGGTGACCAGGTCGACGTCGTCGCGCCCGTAGGTGGACAGGTACGTGTTGTGGAAACCCGGGCGTTTGCAACCGACCGCGTAGCGCGGGGTGAGCTTGTCGCGCACCACCGGATCGGCGACTTGGCGCCGCAGGTAGCCGCGGCCGATACGGGCGGCCCAGCGCGCCAGCGGAAACCACGTGGCGTACTGCGCCGAGATGGGAAACGTCACCTCGACGTACGCCTGGCTCAGCGCCCGCTGTACCGCCTTGCCGCCGGGGATCCGCATGGCCCAGCGCGCGGCGGCGGGCAACCGCACGTCGAACTTCGGGAAGCACCAGATGGGAGTGCGCTGGAACACGGTCAGATGCCCCACCACGGGGGCGATCTCGGGGATGACCTGCACGGCGGTGGCGCCGGTGCCGATGATCCCGACGCGCTTTCCCGCCAGCTCCACGTCGTGGTCCCACCGGGCGGTGTGCATCGTGATGCCCGCGAAGTCGTCGACGCCGGGGATGTCGGGCCGCTTCGGCACGGTGAGCACGCCGCTGCCGTTGACCAGGAAGCGCGCCACGACGGTCTCGCCCGTGTCGAGGTCGACCCGCCACACCGCCGCGTCCTCGTCGTACCTGGCCGCCGTCACCCGGACGCCGTACCGGATGCGGTCGCGCAGCCCGTACTTGGCGACGCAGTGCTCGGCGTAGCGCTTCAGCTCCCGGCCCGGGGCGTAGGTGCGCGACCAGTCGGCGCTCTGCTCGAACGAGAACTGGTAGGAGAACGACGGAATGTCGACGGCGATCCCGGGATAGGTGTTCCAATGCCACGTGCCGCCGGGTGCGTCACCGGCCTCCAGCACGACGTAGTCCGACAGGCCCGCCCGGTCGAGCGCGATCGCGGTGCCGATGCCGGAGAAGCCGGCGCCGACGATCACCACGTGGTGGTCGGGTGTGACCGCGCCGCCGGTGCCGTTGGTCATGGGGTCATCCCTTCGGGTGCAGCGCCGCCCGCAGGGCAGCGATGCCACGCTGGGTCGCGTCCGCGGCGACGGGGGAGGCCATGGCCAGGCTGACGAAGCCGTGCACCATGGTGGGCTCGTTGCTCAGCTCGACGGGAACGCCTGCCTCACCGAGCAACTCGGCGTACCGACCGCCGTCGTCGCGCAGCGGGTCGTGTTCGGCCGTGCCGACGTAGGCCGGCGGCAGCCCGGCCAGCGACGTTGCGTTGGCCGGGGCGAAGTCGGTGGGCAGGCACCCGGGATCGGACAGGTCGAAGTCCGGCACGTACCAGTGCAGGAAGGCCGCGATGACGTCCGGGTTCAGGATCGGGGCGGCGGCGTTCTCGGTGAACGACGGTGCGCTGGTGTCGCCCACCACGCACGGGTACCACAGCAGTTGGAAGGCCAGCGGCGGGCCGCCCGCATCGCGGGCCCGCAGCGCCATCACGGCCGCCAGGTTGCCGCCGGCCGAGTCGCCGGCCACCGCGACGCGCGCGGGATCGCCCCCCAGGTCGGCGGCGTGGGCGCTGGCCCAGTTCAGCGCGGTCCAGGCGTCTGCGACACCGTGCGGGAACGGATGCTCGGGGGCCAGCCGATAGTCGACCGACACCACGATGGCCCCCGCCCCCAGGGCGTGCGCACGGGCCACGTGGTCGTGGGTGTCGAGGTCGCCGACCGACCAGCCGCCGCCGTGGTAGAACACCACGACCGGCAGGGCTTCGCGATCGTCGTCTCCGCCGCCGGTGGCAGGCCAGTAGACGCGCACCGGCACGTCGTGGAAGCCGGGGACGGACGCGGTGTGGTTCTCGATGCGCAACGGCGGCAAGCGGTCCGGCGGCGGCGCCATGGCCCGCAGCTTGGCGCGGGCCACCTCGACACCGTCGTCGATGGTGAACTCCATGGGCACCGCATCCAGCAGTGCCCGCAGCGCAGGATCGATCCCGGGCCGCGCCGTCGGGTTAGTCATGGGGTCACGCCAGCGCTGCGCGCAGGGCGGCCAGTGCCGCCTGGGCGGCCTCGGTGGCGACGGGCACCACCCCTGCGTACCCCAGGTAGCCGTGCACCAGCGCGTCGGCGACGTGCAGCTGCGCGGGTACGCCTGCGGCCCGCAACATCTCGGTGTAGCGCACGCCGTCGTCGCGCAGCGGGTCGTAACCGGCCACCGCCACGTAGGCCGGGGCCACCCCCGCCAGGGTCTCGGCGCGTGCCGGGATCAGCGTAGCGGGCGCCGTCGCGAGGTCGACGTGCCCGGCATACCAGCGGGACAGGCCCGCCACGGCGTCCGTCGACAGCACCGGGGCGTCGGCGTTCTCGGCGAACGACGGCAACGTCACGTCCCACGTCGTGGCCGGGTACCACAGCAGCTGCATCCGCAGCGCGGGTCCGCCGGCGTCGCGTGCGAGCAGCGCGACCACCGCGGCCAGGTTGCCGCCAGCCGAATCACCCGCCACCGCAACGCGATCGGCGTCCGCGCCGATCTCGTCGGCGTGCGCCACCACCCACTGCGTGGCCGCCCACACGTCGTCGACCGCCGCGGGGTAGGGATGCTCGGGGGCCAGACGGTAGTCGACGGAGACCACCAGCGCGCCGGTCTCGACGGCGTGCAGCCGCGCCGTGACGTCGTAGGTGTCCAGGTCGCCGACCACCCAGCCGCCGCCGTGGAAGAACAGCACCACCGGCAGTCGGCCCTCGGCGCCGGCGGGTCGGTACAGCCGCAGGGGCAGCGGCCCGCCGGGCCCGTCGATCGTGCGGTCCTCGGACTGGACGTCGGGGTACAGCGGGGGCCGCGGCAGGTCGCGGAAGCGCTGGCGCGTGGCCTCGGCCCCGCCGTCGGTGGTCAGCTGGAAGGGCACGGCGGCGAGCACCTGCTCCAGCACGGGATCGAGCGGTGTGCGATCGGTCACGGCACCCACGCTAGCCAGCGCCGCGGAGCCGCAGTGGTGTGGGTGGCGTCTAGTACGTTGCTGGGAATGTCGACGACGGCCGGCCCCGGCACCGAGACCCTCGGCGAGCCCGCTGCGGTGCGCACGCGGGCCGCGTGGGTCGCGGCCGCGGTGACGGCCGTCGCCTACGGCGGCTTCCTGATCGTGACGGCGACCCGGGTGCCGGCGGGCGCCGAACTGACCGGCCAGTTCGTCCTGCAGCCCGCCGCCAAGGCGCTGACCGCGGTGCTGCTCGCGGTGGCGGCACTGGGCCACCGGGTGCCGCGCGAGCGCCGCTGGCTGGTGGCGGCGCTGGCGTGCTCGGCGATGGGTGACCTGCTGCTGGCCATGCCGTGGTGGGCGCCGTCGTTCGTGCTGGGTCTCGGGGCGTTCCTGGTCGCGCACCTGAGCTTCCTGGCCGCCCTGCTGCCGCTGGCGCGGCGCCGCCCGCCGCGCCTCGCGGCGTGCGCCGGGGTGGTGGTGGCGTGCGTCGCGCTGCTGGCGTGGTTCTGGCCGAGCCTGCGCGCCCAGGGCATGGCGGTGCCCGTCACGGTGTACATCGCAGTCCTGGCCGCCATGGTGGCCGCGGCGCTGCTCGCCGAGCTGCCGACGCCGTGGACCGCGCTGGGCGCCGTGTGCTTCGCGGTGTCCGACGCCATGATCGGCATCGGGCGGTTCGTGCTGGGTTCCGAGGCGCTGGCCGTCCCGATCTGGTGGGCGTACGCGGCGTCGATCCTGCTCATCACCGCGGGTCTGCTGTTCGGGCGGGCCGCTGCCGCGCGAGAGTGACCGCCGAACGCCGGGCCGCCGAGCACGAGCCCATCGCGCGGGTGCTGCCCATGCTGTCGGTACCCCACCTCGACCGCGAGTTCGACTACCTGGTGACCGCCGACCAGTCCGACGACGCCCAACCCGGGGTGCGGGCCCGGGTGCGCTTCCACGGCAGGCTCGTCGACGCGTTCGTCCTGGAACGGCGCTCCGACACCGACCACGTCGGCAAGCTCGGCTGGCTGGACCGCGTCGTCTCCCCGGAGCCCGTCCTCACCCCGGACGTGCGACGCCTCGCCGAGGCGGTCGCCGCCCGCTATGCGGGCACCCGCCCCGACGTGCTGCGCCTTGCCGTCCCGCCGCGGCACGCGAGCGTCGAGAAGAAGCCCCCACCGGAGCTGCCCGCGCTGGTGCCGACCGCACCCGACCTGTCCGCGTGGTCGGCGTACGGCAAGGCCGCGGGCTTCCTCGGCGCTCTCGCGGAGGGCCGCGCCGCGCGGGCGGTCTGGCAGGCGCTGCCGGGGGAGTCGTGGCCCGACCGGATCGCCGAGGCCGCGGCCGTGGTGGTGAACGCGGGCCGCTCGGCGCTCGTCGTCGTCCCGGATCAGCGCGACGTCGACGCGGTACACGCCGCGGCCACCCGGGTGGTCGAGGCCCCGCGGGTGGTGGCGCTGTCGGCGGGGC